>NZ_JAPDBZ010000011.1:0-52271 GCF_027705505.1 Aeromonas sp. QDB56 | reverse complement strand
AAACAGCCTTGCTCCCCCAACTCAAGTCGCATTTATGAATAATTAGTCAAAAATGTGCTTATCTGAACAGCATTGCCATCCAGTCGGAGTTTCTGCTGACCGGCTTCTATCGCCCGGATGGCGCCGTGCTGATCGTCATCCCCGAGCAGGCGGTGGAGAACGGCGCCAAGCTGGGGTGAGACGACGGCAAGGCAACCAGAGAGCAGAAGCAAGAGAGGCGACCCCCGGGGTCGCCTCTCTTGTTTGATGCTGACGGCCTGGCTTATTTCAGCAGGCTGAACAGCAGGGCCGAGACCGCCAGGGCACCGGTCAGCAGGATGAAACCGTTGACCCAACGGTGACGGAAGCGGGCCAGCGCCTCCACCTTGTAGATGGCCACCACCGGCATGATGAAGAGGATCATGGCGATGACGGGGCCGGAGAGGGTCTCCATCAACCCCAGAATGCCCGGGTTGATGATGGCGGCGCCCCAGATGGCGAAGAACATCAGGGCGATGCCGAGCTTGTCCGCCTTCGCCAGCGGCAGGCCGGTGGGCTTGGCGATCAGGCTTTTCAGGCTCTCGCGGGCACCGAGGAAGTGGCCGAGGAAGGAGGAGCTGATGGCGATGAAGGCGATGAGCGGCCCCAGGGTCACGATCACCGGGTTGTCGGTGATGTTGGCGAGATAGGAGAGCACGGAGACGTTCTGGGCCTTGGCCTCGGCCAACTGAGCCGGGGAGAGGCTCAGCACGCAGGAGAAGACGAAGAAGAGCACGAAGCCCACCAGCATGACGGTGGTGTTGCGCAGGATCAGGCCGCTCTTGGTTTCGGCCTGCTCCCCGTACTCCCGGCGCTGCACGTTGGCAAAGCCCGAGATGGCGGCGGCGTGGCTGAAGGCGAACACGGTGACCGGCAGCGCCAGCCAGACGGTGTTGAGGAAGCTGGTGCCTTCAAAGGCGGTCACTTCCGGCCACTGCCACTGGGGAATGAGGTAGCAGGAGAGGGCCAGCAGGATCGCCGCCAGCGGGTAGACCATGACGGCGAAGGCCCGCAGCATCGCCTTCTCGCCGGCCAGCATCACGGCGATCATGGCGAACACCAGCACGCCGGAGAGCATCACCCGATCCGGGGAGGCCAGACCGAGCTGATTGACCATGAAGCTCTCCACCGTGTTGGTCAGCCCGACACCGTAGATGAGCAGGATCGGGAAGATGGAGAGGAAATAGAGCGCCGAGATGAGGCGCCCGGCCATCTTGCCGAAGTGCTCCTCGGCCACCTCGGTGAAGTCGGCCTGGGGGCGCGACGACGAGAGCACGAAACGCGCCAGCCCGCGGTGGGCCAGGAAGGTCATGGGACCGGCCAGCACGGCGACGATGATGAGGGGCCAGATCCCCCCCAGACCCAGGTTGATGGGCAGGAACAGAATGCCGGCGCCGACGGCGGTGCCGAACAGGCTGATGACCCAGTGGGTGTCGTGGCGACGCCAGCCGGTGCTGGCCATGGTGGAGGGGGAACCGGACAGCTCCCGCGAGACGTCTGCAGATAAACTCATCGATAAATCACTTTTACGTAGTATTAAAATCTAAAAACATTGTGCTCCTTTAGCATTTAATTCTCAAAAGTGGAGGCTGGCAGATCTCACTGGCAAAGCCCTGTTCCACCAGTGAGATTGGGAGGAAATCTCACCCCGAATTATTCAATTAATCCTGATACAAACCAAAAGTTAGGAATATAAAACCAAAATTAAAACCCACGCCGATTTTTTGTTTCGATGAAATGCATGTTTTCAGAATTAACTGAAAATTATGCCAGTGCAGACAGATTGGATGTGATGATCCACTGCCGTTATCGCCATCACTAGCGAATCTCCCTGAAATCCCCGTAACCAGCCAGTGGATCACACCAATGCAATCAGGCGACCCTGTGGTCGCCTGATTGCATTCTCTGCGAGCTGGTCGACCCGTCAGTGGGCCAGAATGCGACCCCAGGCGAGATCCGGGTCCCCCATCACGATGAAGTCCGGGTTCTCCAGCGACTCGGTCTCGTTGTAGCTCAGCGGTTGCAGCGCCAGGCTGAGGATGCGGCCCCCTGCCGCCTCCACGATGCATTGGGCGGCAGCGGTATCCCACTCCCCGGTGGGGCCCAGGCGCACGTAGCAATCCGCCACGCCTTCCGCCACCAGGCAGGACTTGAGGGAGCTGGAGCCGAGCGGGATCAGCTCGTAGTGGATGGCCGGGTTGAGACGACGGGTCAGGTTCTCCAGTTTCTGGCGGCGGCTGATGGCCACCACCAGGGAGTCAGGCTGATCGTGTTCATGATGGATGGCGCTGATGGGGCGGCTCTCGCCGTTCGCCTCCTTGAAGGCGCCGTGACCACGCACCGCCCAGTAGAGCAGATCGGATTCGGGGGCGTAGATGACCCCGAGCACCGGGACATTGTCCCGCACCAGGGCGATCAGGGTGGCGAAGTCGCCGCCACCGGCGATGAACTCGCCGGTGCCATCGAGGGGATCCACCAGCCAGTACTGGCGCCAGTTCGCACGCTGGCTGAAGGGGATGTCGGCCGCCTCTTCGGTCAGCACGGGAACGTGGGGAGTGAGCGCCGCCAGCGCCTGTTTGAGGTAGGCATCGGCAGCAAGATCGGCACTGGTGACCGGGGTCGCATCCTCCTTCAACTGGCGTTCGAACTGACCGCCGCGATAGATCTCGTGAAGGATCCTGCCCGCCTCACGGGCGATCTCCTTGACCTCGGGTATCCAGGCCAACAACTCCTGCATGGTGCTTACCTCTGCCTCTGATTGCCAAACAGACCCTCTGCGGGCTAATTTCCCTGCTCCGCCAGCCATTTGCTGGCCAGCAGCAGGGCACTGATGCTGCGCGACTCGGTGAAGTCCGGTCGTGCCAGCAACTCGTCGATCCGGTTGAGGGGCCAGGGGATCACCTCGAGAGGCTCGGGCTCGTCACCGACCCGCTGCTCGGGGTAGAGATCCCGCGCCAGCAAGATGTCCATCCGGCTGGAGAAATACCCCGGCGCCAGCGACACCTGCTTGAGCAGGGTCAGGCTGCTCGCCCCGAAGCCCGCCTCCTCCATCAGCTCCCGGTTGCCCGCCTCGAAGGCATCTTCACCGGGGTCTATCAATCCCTTGGGGAAACCCAGCTCGTAGGAGTGGGTGCCCGCCGCGTACTCGCGCACCAGCAGCAGGGTGTGGGCATCGAACAGGGGCACCACCATGACGGCACCCCGATTGCCGCCGCGCATCCGCTCGTAGACCCGCTCCTCGCCGTTGGAGAATTTCAGGTGAAGGGACTCCACCTTGAACAGCCGGCTCTCGGCCACGATCTCGGCCTTGAGGATCTCCGGCTTGCTCTTGTCATGGGCCATGGTCTCGACACTGAGGTGGACGGGATTGCGCTTGTGGGGATCGCTCATCGGGGGCTGACTGCTCGTTAAAAAATCGTGTTTCAAGAGTAAACGACTCCCCTGCCGAACACCACGGGGCAAAGAGGGGAAAGATGTCTGAAAAATCCGTTATAATGCGCCCCGTTTTTCCCATCACCACAGACATCGCGAGGCCCCATGTCGACTCCCCTGCCCTGGCACCAGATTGATACCGTGTTGCTCGACATGGATGGCACCCTGATCGATCTCCATTTTGACAGCCATCTTTGGCAAACACTGGTGCCGGCGCGCTACGCCGAGCGACTCGGCCTGCCGCTGGCCGAGGCGAAGGCGCAGATAGACACTCACTATCATGCGGTCAACGGCACGCTCGACTGGTACTGCGTGGATTACTGGACCCGGACGCTCGGGCTCGACATCCGCGCCCTCAAACAGGAGATCCTGGAGAAGATCCAGTGGCGCCCCAACGTCATTCCCTTCCTGGCCGCACTCAAGGCCGCCGGCAAGCAGGTGGTACTCTTCACCAATGCCCATCCCGCCAGTCTGTCGGTGAAGGATGCACGCCTCGGCCTCGCCCAGCACCTCGATCTGATGGTGAGCACCCATGAGCTCGGGTGGTCGAAGGAGAGCCAGCACTGCTGGCAGGCACTGGCAGAGCGGCTGGCGTTCGACCCGGCCCGCACCCTCTTCGTGGATGACAGCGAGCGTATCCTGGCCGCCTCGGCCGAGTTCGGCATTGCCCACCAGTTCGGCATCCGTCACCCCGACAGCCAGATGCCGCCGCTCACCTTCCAGCACTTCCCGGCGCTCGAGGACTACGCCGACCTGCTCCCTCTCGGCGCCTGACACGCACAAGGCCCTCTTCACGAGGGCCTTGTCACATCAGCTCAACAGCCTGCCGAGCGCATACCGTTCATGAAAGCCCTCAGGCCGCATCGCGCGGGGCCAGCACCCCCATGCTGGCCAGGTAGTCGAGGACGCTTGGGGTGAAGCCAACCTCCGTGAGGTGCGCCGCCGTGAAAGGGGCTGCATGCAGAGGCAGGCCGCGGCTCACCCGTTCCATCCAGTCCGGATTGCCAAGGGCCGCCGTGCCCACCGCCACCAGATCGGCGCCGCCGGCCAGAGCCCGCTCCGCCGAATCTGCGTCGCTAATCTTGCCCGCCACCATGAGCGGCACCCGCCCGGCCAACCCGACCCTTACCGCCTCCAGCAGGGCGCCGCCGTCGGGATCCCCCGCCACCGCCTTGAATCTGTCCCCCATGGAGAAGTGCAGGTAGTCGAGCCCCTCGTCCGCCAGCAGGCGCGCCACCGCCAGCTGATGGGCCAGTTCGATGCCCTGGATATGGGCATAGCTCTCGGGGGAGACGCACCCCGACCAGGACGCCCCGGGGTAGACGGGCGCGAATGCCGCGCACTATCTCCACCAGGATCCGCCCCCGGTTGGCGAGGCTGCCCCCCCAGCGGTCGGTGCGCCGGTTGTGCAGGGGGTTGAGGAAGTTGCAGAGCAGGAAGTGGTGGGCTGCGTGCAGCTCGACCCCGTGCAGGCCGGCACCATGGGCCCGCTCGGCAGCGATCACAAAGGCGTCAATGAGCGTCAGAATCTCCTCCTCGCTCAGCCCCTTGACCCCGAGGGGGTAACGCCCGCCCGGCGCCAGCGCGCACGGGCCGACCGGCGCCCCGTCGTTCAGCTCGGGCAGAGCCCGCATCCCCCCGTGATGCAGTTGCACCACCGCCAGCGCCCCGGCCTGCCGCGCACTGTCGGCCAGGGCCGTGAAGACCTGCTGCTGAGCGTCCGTCATCAGGGCAGGCTGCCCCGCCCAGCAGCGCCCGCCGGGCTGCACCTGGGTGGCGGCGGCGATGAGCAGGCCGAAGCCGCCACGGGCGCAGCGCGCCAGCCAGTCGAGCTCGGCCTGGCCGGGATCACCGCCTGCGCCGCTCATGTTGTGGGTCAAAGGGGCCAGCACGGCCCGGTTCTTGAGCCGCAATCCGGCTCGCTCGAAGTGGAAGCTGTCGCCCAGTGTCTTGTTCATCGTCCTCTCCCGGGATCGCAATGGCATGGCGGCCACTATAAACCCGGGCCAGGAGGATATAATCAGGCACACAAGCAAGACATTCATTCCCAGCAAGACACAATAGGCCACCCCTCATGAGTCACCACAAGCTCGACACCCTCTACCTGATGCGCCTGCTGGTCGCCATCGTCCGCTGCGGATCCTTCGCGGCGGCGGCGGCCCAGCTCGGCATCACCCCGAGCAAGGCGTCAAAAGATCTGCGCCACCTGGAGCAGAGCCTCGGCAGCGTGCTCCTGAGTCGCACCACCCGCCGGGTGCAACTGACCGACGCAGGAGAGCTCGCTTACCGCCAGGCCGACCAGATGATCGCCCTGCACGAGCAGTTGCTGGACGGCCTGCAGCGCCGCCGCTCGGCACTGTGCGGGGAGCTGCGCATCACGGCGCCGGATCTCTGGGGAGAAGTGGTGCTGACTCCGGTGCTGCTGCGCTTTCGCGCCGACCACCCGGAGGTGCGGATCATCGCCGACTTCAGCAATACCCCGGCCGACCTGCTGCGCGACAACCTGCACGTGGCGTTTCGCAGCACTGAGCTCGGCACCCAGCCCTACCTGGCGCGCCCCATCGCGGTGGACGATCTGGTGCTCTGCGCCAGCGCCGACTACCTCGACCGCCACCCGCCCCTCACCACACCGCAGGATCTGCACCAGCACAGCCTCATCACCCGCAGCCAGGAGTACGGCCGCCACGAGCGCTGGCCCCTGCTTGCCCAGGGGCGCGAGATCCCTCTCGAGGTAGCGGGCGAGCTGTCCTTCAGCAGCAAGAAGGCTGTCCACCAGGGGATGCGCCAGGGACTGGGGATAGCCCGCCTGCCGCGCTACCTGGTGGCGGCCGAGCTGGCCGAGGGGGTGGTGCGCGAAGTGCTGCCGGACTATCGCCCCAAGGGGGCCTATTTCTACGCCCTCTATACCCAGCGCCGGGCCGAGTCGGCCCTGGTCGGCCACTTCCTCGACTACGTCATCGAGGCGCTCACCCCTTCATGAGCGGATCACCAGGTGGTACTGCTTCTTGCCCCGGCGCAGCAGCAGGTAGCGGCCGAACAGCCGATCGTCGGCGGTGAGCGGCTCATCCCGGCGGATCGCACCGTTGACGCTGACGGCCCCCGCCGCCAGCAGCTCGCGGGCGATCCGCTTCGAGTTGGCCAGGCCGCACTCCACCAGCAGGGTCACCAGATCCGTTTCCCCCTTGATGGGGCTGCTTGGCATGCCATCTTGCGCCAGCTGGGCCAGATCGCTCTCCCCAAGGCGCGCTACCTCGCCACTGAACAACGATTCGCTGATGCGCTGCGCCGCCGCCAGCGCCCCCTTGCCGTGTACCAGTTCGGTCAGCTCGTCCGCCAGCACCTGCTGGGCCAGCTTGCGCCCCTGCCGCTTCGCATCCTCCGCCTCCAGCGTCTCAATCTCGGCCAGCGGCACAAAGCTGTAGTAGCGCAGGAAGCGGTAGACATCCTCGTCCGCGGTGCCGAGCCAGAACTGGTAGAAGGCGTAAGGGGAGGTGAGCGCCGGGTCGAGCCAGATAGCGCCCCCCTCGGTCTTGCCGAACTTGGTGCCATCGGCCTTGGTGATGAGCGGCAGCGTCATGCCATAGACCTGGGCCTGATGGAGGCGGCGGGTGAGGTCCATGCCGCTGGTGATGTTGCCCCACTGGTCGTTGCCGCCGATCTGCAGGGTGCAGCCGAGGCGCTGGTTGAGCACGGCGAAGTCCTGGGATTGCAGCAGGGCGTAGGAGAACTCGGTGAACGAGATGCCCTGATCCGGACGGGCCAGGCGCTGGCGCACCGATTCGCGGGCCAGCATGGCGTTGACCGAGAAGTGCTTGCCGATGTCCCGCAGAAAATCGAGGGCGGACATCTGCCCCATCCAGTCGGCGTTGTTGACCAGCAGCGGCGCCTCCAGCCCGTCGCTCGCCGGCAACAGTGCGCTTATCTGGGCCGACAGGCTGGCGACCCAGCCCTGCACCGTCTCGGCGCTGTTGAGGGTGCGCTCGCTTGCCTTGAAGCTGGGATCGCCGATAAGGCCGGTGGCCCCGCCCACCAGAGCCACTGGGGTGTGGCCCGCCAGCTGGAAGCGGCGCAGCATCAGCAGTGGCACCAGGTGGCCGATGTGCAGACTGCCAGCGGTGGGATCGAAGCCGCAATAGACGGTGCGCGGAGTGGCAAGATGGTCGGCCAGCGCCACCGGGTCGGAATTCTGGGCCACCAGGCCGCGCTGGGTCAGCTCATCGAGCAGGTGAGGATTTGTCATGGGGGGCTCCAACAGCAAGAGAAAGAGGGCCATCCTCGCCGTTTGCAGTGCTGGCAGATATGTCCCCCAGGGGACAGTTTTGCCACTCCCGTGCTAGCATCCTGCCATCGTGGGGAAACCATTCCCTGACCCGGAGCCCATCGCCATGCCCCCGTCTCCTGCCACGGATACCCTGAGCCTGACCGCCGCCGTCGATGCCCTGCACGGCAGCGGCTTCCCGGCAGCCCTGGTGCGCCTCATCCAGCAACAGGTGGCGTTCGACTGTGCCCTGCTGCTCGGGGTGGGGCTGCGCCCCGTCTACCTCTACGACAACCTGCATCATCAGCGGGCCCTATTGTTCGACCGCTACCTCACCCGCCACTTCAGTCAGGATCCCTTCATGCAGGCGCTGGAGCAGGGGCTGGGTGCCGGGGTCTGGACCCTGGCGCAGGTGTCGCGGGGGCGGCTCGACCCCGAGTATCGCCACCACTTCTATCAGGCCACCGGCTGGCAGGAAGAGGTGGGGCTGATCCTGCCGGTGCGCGGCGGCCTCACCCTGATGCTGTTTCTGGGCCGCCTCGACAAGCGCAGCTCCCTCAGCCGTGACGAGCTGGTCAGGCTGGAGGCACTGTTCCCGCTGGTCCACTCCCTGTGTCGCCAGCACTGGCGGGAAGAGACACCCCGCCTGGCCCGCAGCCCGGCCAGGTCAGATGGCACTGACCTCAAGGGAGCCGTGGAGCAGGCTATCGCCAGTGTGGGGGGAGATCAGCTAACCCGGCGGGAGCGCCAGGTGGCGGGTTTGCTGTTGCAGGGGCTGGATACCGAGGCCATTGCCGGTGCGCTCGGCATCGGCAGCGGCACGGTGAAGAATCACCGCAAGCATCTCTACGCCAAGTTGAACCTGCACTCCCGGGCCGAGCTGTTCAGCTTCTTCCTCAATCACCTCATCACGGCGCCAGCCGGCGCGCCCCCATAACGACACCACCCCGCCGGGGCGGGGTGGTTCAAACCATGGGCAACGCCGTCAGATGCGGCCCTGATAACGCAGCGGGAAGCGCCCCTGCCCATCGGGCTGGCCGAGGAAGGGGAGCCCCTGTTTCATCTGGTCCGGCAGCTCGGGACCCGGTTTCAGGGTGCCCTGGAACAGGTACTGGCGATTGGCCTGCAACTCCAGCTTGCCCAGCACCTGCACCGCCTCCGAGCCCTGCTTGATCTCGGCCACCAGCCGGGAGTCGAGACAGGTGAGCGTGATCTCGGGATCCCCCAGGGTCAGCTTGCCCGCCGGGGTGTCCGCCTGCGCGTCATACCAGTGAAGATCCCCGTAAAGGTTGTCACACCAGGGAGTGCCCTGGGCAAACTGGTCGATCTTGAGCTGCAACTGACCCGCCGCCGTCAGCGGGAAGGGAGGTCTCATCGGCACCCGCTCCAGCACCCAGGGGGCCGGCGCATTGAGGGTGATGTCGCGCCCGAAAGCAGCACCGTTCCAACCCAGGATCCCCTGCCCGTTGAGTCCGCTGCGCTCGCCAAAGCGCACCGACACCTCGGGCGCCAGCCGCAACAGGGACCAGCCATCGAGATCCCAGCGCAACTGGGTGAGGGACTCGCTGGCATATTGCACCCGAGCGGCCTGACCGCTCCAGAGGGTGCCGCTCACCCCCTCCAGCCGCACCAGATTGGGGGGCAGCGGCAGATGGCGCACCACCAGGGATGCAGGCAACTGGGCCAGCAGGAAACCGAGATAGGCCAGCAGGAAGAGACTGGCGATCACTATTTTTCGCTTCATTGGGAACGACTCAACTGCAAACGTCTGACCTTGACCAGCCCGGGGGCCAGCCCCTCGCGGGCCAGCTCGATGATCTGCACCTGGACGCCGTATTGATCCGAGAGGGTCGCAAGCCAGATCAGCAGATCATCGAACGGCACCGTGTCTATCCATACCTGCAGCTCCTGACCCTGGGGCTGCAAGCGGGCAATCTTGATCTTCTGGTTGAAGGCGGTGCGGTTCACCACACCGTCCAGGGTACCGCCGGTATCGATCTGGCGCCCCTGTCCCCCCTGCATCGCCAGCACCTCCTGTCCCTTCTCCTTGAGCCAGGCCAGGGTCTGCTGCTGGTTCACCACCTGCCGCTCGCGCTCGGCAATGCGATTTGCCACCGGCTGCCAGATCGCCCAGTAGAAGAGCCCGATGAGCAGCACGCTGCCCCCCACCGCCACCAGCCGCTGCTCGCGGGCACTGATGCCACGCCACCAGCTCTGCAGTTTGTCCATCATGACGACCTCCCCTTGAGCACCAGCGCCCCTTCGACCTTGCCTTCGGTGCTTCGCACCTCACCCTGCTGCACCTCGAAGCGCTTGCCCGCCAGCTCGCGGAAACGTTCGATCTCGGTGAAGCCGGGGGCCGTCACCTGCAACCTCAGCTCGCCCCGGGCTGCATCGAAGCGCAGCACTTCGGGCTTGAGGCCGGGCACCTCGGCAAACACCGGGGCCAGCTCGGTCAGGAGCAACAGGACGCCATCCTGCGGAGCCTGCCCCAACTGCTGGAGGTGCTGGGTCATCTGGCTGCGCACGTTGACGATACGCGTCTCCCCCGGGAAGATCCGGGTGTAGACCTGCCGGATCTCCGCCTTGAGGGCCTTGTCCTGTTCCGCCAGCTGGTGCAGATGCACACCGCGCTGCACCAGGGCCACCAGCAACAATACGCCTGCCAGCACCGCCACCTTGCGCCACTGCAACCAGTAGCGGGCGTATTCGGTCTGGGGACGATAGGGCCCCTGCAACAGGTTGGCCTGGCAGGTCAGCGCCCCTTTCGCCAGCAACAGCATGGGCAGTTCCGGGTCAGCCCCCTGCCAGTTGCCCGCCGCCATGGCGGGGATGGGAGTATGGCAGTGAAGGGTGACGGGTTCGGTCTGCGCTGCCAGCAGCATGGCCAGCAGGGATTCCTCCGCCACTATGCCCTGACGGGGGCCCTGGCGGACCAGCCACTCCTCCCCCAGTTGCAGGGCTGACCAGCCATCGGCGGCGAGCGGCAGCGCCAGCACGTCGGGCAGCAGGTGCAAGGTCTTGAGCCCTGCCTGCTCCAGCCAGCCGAGCCAGGAGTGCATCTTCCCCTTGTCCACCGCCATCAGATCCACCTCGCGGCCCTGATGGCCGAGCACCACCAGGTGCAGATCGTCCACGTCTGAGGCGATCTGCTCCTCCAGCAGATAGGGCAGGGCCGCCGCACTCTGGCGGCTGTATTTGCCCGGCAGATTGACCCGCCGGAAGATAAGATCGCTGCCGGGCACCAGGGTCACCACGGGGCGACCACCGGCACGCTCCTGCAGCTCGCCGAGGGCGTGCGCCGAGGCCAGGATGCCGGAGGCGATGATCTCCTGCTCCTGCGCCGACCAGACCAGCCAGTGCACTGGCTGCTGCGCATTGGTCCCCAGACGGATGACCAGACTCTCGCTCACTAATGTCTCTCCTGCCATGCCCGCACCTCCCTCAGGGGGCGGGCGCACAGCCATGGGTTGCAGTCCAATCGGGGGATGCGCAGGTCAGCTGAAACCGCCCCACGCCCCCTTGTTATTCGGCGCCGCCGCTCAGGCGACGCAGCATCACCAGCTTGTTGTCCTTGCCACGCTGGAAGACGGTCTCAAGCCTGGCGCGGGTCTCCCCCACCTCCGCCAGCAGGCGGGCCTCGAAGAAGCTGCTCTTGATGTCCAGGGCGCCATCCAGCCCGGTGATGGCACCCGGCTGAACCTGCAACTGCTCCGTCATCTCCTGCTTGTTCTTCCACCCCTTCTTGGGGCGGCTGGTCAGCACCCGCTTGGCATCGTCCAGCCCGATCTTCCCCTGGTAGAGCCCCACCAGCAGGGCCGCCTGCTCCGGCCGGATGGTGTTGATGTTCACCACCAGCTTGTCATTGGGCAGGGAGCACACATAGGGGGCCAACCGGGCGTACAGGCTGGCGCTCACCCCGCGCACTGCCCGCAATTCGTCGGTGCCCAGCATCCGCTGGTTAGCCACCAGGTAGGGGGGATTGAGTCCCTCGTAGTAGGCATCCTCGGCCCCGTTGCTCGAGACCAGCTGGGTATCCTTGTCGGTCCAGTCGCGGATGGCGTCCGTCAGCTGTACCGCTTCGTAATCATCCACCTCGAGCTGGGCGAGCAGGGCCCGGAACACCTTGAACTGGTAAGGCTGGGCCTCGAGATCGTCGCCGTTCTCCCCCTCCTTGAGGGGCACGCTCAGGCTGTTGAGGTTGAAGCAGGATTGCAGATCCCGCACCCGGCCCGAGAGAGTGCCATCCTCCACCGGGAAGACCCCGTCCTCCCGCGCCCAGTTCTGTCCCAGACTCACCCGATCCGGGTCGTCCTTGAAGTCCTGGTTCAGCACCTTGATCACCAGGGCCTCCGCCGACATGGCATACCACCAGGCCTGCTTGCCCAGGGTGAGGTTGGCGGTGCGGCGCAGCTCCAGTTGCAGGCGGCCACTCATGTTGCTGGCGACGATCACCATCACCGCGAGGATGAGCAGCACCACCAGCAGGGCCATACCCCCCTGGCGGCCCAGTGTAGTGCGGGATCGGCCCCGGCCGCGCTTAATTGCCATTGTCCGCTCGCTGGCCACCAGCACCGATCAGGAACTGGCGACGTCGAATAGTGCCGTCATCCTCCGTGACGGACAGGGGAAAACGACGATCAGTTACCATTCTCTGCCCTCTGGCCACCAGCACCGATCAGGAACTGGCGGCGGATGGTGCCGTAGTCTTCAAGCTCCAGCTCCACCGCCAGCCCGTAGGGCAGCAGGTCGCGCTGGGTCCACTCCTCCTTCCACTGTCCCTTGTCGTAGAAATAGAGGCGCAGCGCCGTCACGCCGGTCAGCACGGGCTGAATGCGCGGCTCGGTGCCAATGGCCGGATCCGGATAGAGGTAGCTCAACCGCTCCAGGGTCTGCCCCTTGAGACGCCAACCCACCCGTTGCAGGCCGGAGCGTGGCAGTATGCCGTCCGGATTGAGCCAGCCGCCGCGAATGAAGGCCATGCCCCAATCGTCGCTCTGCTGGCCGAAGCGGGACGCCGCCAGCAGCACCTTGTTGTTCTCGCCGTCGATGCGACCGCTGCGCGGCACCATCTGGGTGACGTCCCGCTCCAGCAGGCTGAAGGCGAGCTGCAGTTCCGAGAGGCGGGCCTCCTTGCGCTTGGCCACCTCGTCGCTGGTCAGCACCCCTTGCAGCACCTGATAGGCCCCCAGGCTCAGGGTGGCGAAGATGGCGATGGCCACCAGCATCTCAAGCAGGGTAAAGCCGCGGTGGTGCGATGGGCGGGTGTTGCTCTGGAGCATCGGCTGACACCGGCTCCGGATCATGGACGCACGTTGATGAATGTTCATCGGCTGAGATAGGTCCGGATCATGGCCACCGGGCTGTCGGCCTTGGGCGCGGTGCGCACTTCCATGTCCAGCGCCCTGAAGTTGCTGTCCGCCGTGGCGACGCCGCGATAGCGCCAGTACCAGGTCTGCCCGGCCATCTCCTCGTCCCCTTCCACCCAGCTGTCTCCCGGCCACTTGCCTTCGAGCTTCTGCTGCACCAGCTGATTCTCCACCACCCAGGTCGCCAGGGTCTTCTGCTCCAGATAATTGAGGCCGGCCAGGTGTTCGCTCGCGGTCTTCATCACCGCCAGCCCGGCGATGGCAAACACCGCCAGGGCCACCATGACCTCCAGCAGCGTCATGCCGCGTCCCCGGGCGGGGCCGCCCGACAGAGCGGTGCGACGCGCTAGAGCGCCCCCTGCGGGCCTGGCGCTCTTCACTCTTCTTCCTCTTCATCCTGCAACAGGGAGAGACGACCGAACTCGTCCCCCCTGACGGTGCGCAGGTAGTGCAGATCCTCGTCCTGCTGGCTCAGGGTCAGCACGAAGGGAGAGAGCTCTCCCCCCGGAAAGACCAGGATCTGGGGTGTCCGCTCACGCTCGTCCCGACCCTGCTCCTGGCGTTCGTCCGACGCAGTGCGCCAGTTGAAACCTTCCAGCTCCGCCGCCAGGGTCATCCCCTCCGGCAACGTCACCGGCCCCAGCAGCTTGTCACCGGTCAGTGCGCGCCACTTGCGATCCTTGGGATCCCGGGACATAAACTGCCAGCCGTTCTCCTCGACCCGCAGCCCCAGCAGCCTGCCATCCATGACCGAATACTCCTGGGCCTGCTGCAGGGTCGCCATGAAGCGGCGCGCCTGCTTGTCGAGCTCCCGATCCCCCCTGGCGCCCCCCATGCTGAGGGTGACGGCGGTCGCCACCAGTCCCATCAACATGGCGACCAGCAACACTTCCAGCAGGGTAAAACCGGCCTGGTGACGGGCCCAAGACGCCGCCTTCATTCAGGCAGCCCCGGGGGGACGCAGTGAGCACGACGCGGCGGAATCACTTATTGGAAGTCCTTCAGGTTCCAGTTGCCGATGTCGTCATCGGTCCCGGCTTCGCCGTCCATCCCCATGGAGAAGATGTCGATCTTGCCGAACTGGCCCGGGCTCAGCAGCTGGTACTGGTTGCCCCAGGGATCCTGCGGCAGGCGCTTGATGTAGCCCCCTTCGCGGTAGCTGCGCGGCTCAGGGGATGCGGTCGGCTTGTTGACCAGGGCATCCAGCCCCTGCTCGGTGGTGGGGTAGCGGTTGTTGTCCAGCTTGTACATGTCGAGGGCGTTTTCCAGCGCCACTATGTCGGAGACCGCTTTCTGCTGGTCCGCCTTCTCCTTGTTGCCCATCAGGTTGGGCACCACCAGGCTGGCCAGGATCCCCAGGATCACGATGACCACCATCACTTCCAGCAGGGTAAAACCCGATTGACGACGCTTTTGCATGACTTACTCCCTCACGAAATGAGATGGCATGAACCATCAACGATAAATTGTTAAACCTCGATCGTTCGATGACGCCTGTCGGCTCATCGAACCTACGGAGTTGATTGGATTGGTAGGTTCGAATAGCGAAGCCTATTCGAACGTCCGAACCTTACAAATTCACCATATTGTTGAGCTCCAGGATCGGCTGCAGGATCGACATCACGATAAACAGCACCACCCCGGCCATGGAGACCACCAGCATGGGCTCGAACACCCCGAGGGCGATGTTCACCTGGGTTTCGAACTCCCTGTCCTGGTTGTCCGCCGCCCGCTCCAGCATGCTGTCGAGCTCGCCGCTCTGCTCGCCCGAGGCGATCATGTGCAGCATCATGGGCGGAAAAATTCTGGTTTCATCCAGCGACTTGCGCAGGCTGGTCCCCTCCCGCACCCGCTCGGTGGCCTCACCGATGCGCATGCGGGCATAGTCGTTGGAGAGCACTTCGCCGGCGATCTTCATTCCCTCCAGCAGGGGCACGGCGCTGGCGTTGAGGATGCTCAGGGTGCGGGCAAAGCGGGCGGTGTTGAGACCGCGGCTGACCCGACCGATCACCGGCAGGCGCAGTATCACCTGGTGCCAGCGACGACGACGCTTGTCGTCGGTCAGCCACCAGCGCCAGATCAGGCCGCCAATGCCAAGGAGCAACAGGAACCAGAGGCCGTAGTGCTGCAACAGCTCGCTGGTGCCGATGAGGAAGCGGGTGGTGCCCGGCAGTTGCTGGCCCATGTGTTCGAACTGGGCCACCACCTTGGGCACCACGGCGGTGAGCAGTATGGAGATGACCCCCACCGCCACCAGGGTGAGGACGATGGGATAGATCATCGCCTGCAGCAGCTTGGTGCGCATGTGCTGGCGCTGCTCGGTGTAATCGGCGAGACGGTTGAGCACCTTCTCCAGGTGACCGGACTTCTCGCCGGCCGCCACCATGGAGCGGAACAGCTGGTCGAACACATGGGGGAAGGCCCCCAGCGAATCGGCCAGGGAATACCCCTCCACCACCTTGCTGCGCACCGTCGCCACCAGGCTGCGCAGGTGGGCCTTCTCGCACTGTTCGGCGACCGCCTTGAGGGCCTCCTCGATGGTGAGACCGGCCCCCACCAGGGTCGCCAGCTGGCGGGTGATGAGGGCAAGCTCCGAGGTGGAGGCACCACGGCGAAACAGCACGAAGCGGTTCGCCTCCCGTTTGGCCTTCTCGGTGGTCTCGTTCACCTCGAGGGGGGTCAGCCCCTGCTCGCGCAGCAGCTGGCGCACCTGGCGGGCAGAATCCCCTTCCAGCACGCCGCTCTTGTTGCGCCCCTTGCCGTCGAGGGCCTTGTATTCAAATGCCGCCATCTCAGTCTTCCCGGGTCACGCGCAGCACCTCTTCGAGGCTGGTCTGCCCCTTGAGCACCTTGTCGATGCCGTCGCGGCGGATGCTGGGGGTGTGACCCCGGATCAGCCGCTCGATGGCGAGCTCGCCGCTGGCGCTGTGGATCGCCTCGCGCACCGCTTCGTCCACCACCACCAGCTCGTGGATGCCGGTCCGGCCGCGATAGCCGGTGTGGTTGCACTGCTCGCAGCCCACCGGACGCCAGATCTGCTGATCCGGCGCAAGCTCGATGCCCATGGCCAGACGCTCCTGCTCGGTGACAGGGTGCGGTGCGCGGCAATCCGGGCAGAGGGTGCGCACCAGCCGCTGGGCCAGTACCGCCAGGAGCGACGAGGAGAGCAGGAAGGGCTCGATCCCCATGTCCCGCATCCGGGTGATGGCGCCGATGGCGGTGTTGGTGTGCAGGGTCGACATCACCAGGTGACCGGTGAGGGATGCCTGCACCGCGATCTGGGCGGTCTCGAGGTCACGGATTTCCCCCACCATCACCACGTCCGGATCCTGGCGCAGAATGGCGCGCAGGCCCCGGGCGAAGGTCATGTCCACCTTGCTGTTGACCTGGGTCTGGCCCACCCCTTCGAGGTCATATTCGATGGGGTCTTCGACGGTCAGGATGTTGCGATCCCGGGAGTTGATCTCCGAGAGGGCCGCATAAAGGGTGGTGGACTTGCCCGAACCGGTCGGGCCCGTCACCAGGATGATGCCGTGGGGCTTGCGAATGAGTTCGCTGATGATGTTGCGGTTGGCCAGCGTCATGCCGAGCTGCTTGAGCTCGAGGCGCACGTTGTTCTTGTCGAGCAATCGCAATACCACCCGCTCGCCGTAGCTGGAGGGCATGGTGGAGACCCGCACGTCCACCGCCCGGCCGCCGATGCGCAGTGAGATGCGGCCATCCTGGGGCACCCGCTTCTCGGCGATGTCCATGCGCGACATGACTTTGATGCGCGACACCAGCAAGGAGGCGAGTTTGCGATGGGGGCGCAGGATCTCCCGCAGCACCCCATCGATGCGAAAACGGATCACCAGGGCCCGCTCGAAGGTCTCGATGTGGATGTCGGACGCCTCTTCTTTTATCGCCTCGCTCAACATGGCATTGATGAGGCGAATGATGGGGGCGTCGTCGTCGGCATCCAGCAGATCCTCGCTCTGGGGCAGCTCTTCGGCCAGGGCAAAGAAGTCCATCTCGTTGCCGAGATCCTCCATCAGCTGACGCGCCTCGGAGGAGTCACGCTGATAGTGGGCCATCAGGAGCGTCTCGAACTCGTCGTTGCCAAGCTGCTCCACCGCGAAGGCACAGCCCGCCACCCGGCGCACCTCCAGCAGGGTCTGGGGGGAGATCCCCTGACGACAGAGCAGCACCGGGGCACCCTGGCGCTCGGTCAGGATGGCCCCGAAGTTGCGGGCAAACGCGAACGGCAGTTCCGGCAGGGGAGCCGGCAGCTCGCTGCCATCGAGCTGGTAGGCGGCCATCAGGGCTTGCTCTGCACGAAGGGCTGCTCCTGCACCTGGGCGCGCACGCCGGTGGCGGTCGCCTGCTGCTGGGCCTGCATTCTCTGGATCTGCTGTTGCACCTCGGGGGACATCATCACGTCCTGGCCATAGGCGGGCAGCACCTGGCGAGCCGGCGAGGTGGCATAGCCCTCTTCCGCAGCCCGGCTCAGCTGTTCGGCCCTGAACAGGGTGTACTTGTTGCTGGAGACCCCGGAGTAGACATTGGCGTCACGCAATATGGTCGGGCGGATGAAGACCATCAGGTTGCGCTTGGCGGTGGAGGTCTTGGAGGAACGGAACAGGTAACCCAGCACCGGAATGTCCCCGAGCAGGGGCACCTTGGAGATCTGCTCCTGGGTCTGTTCGTCCATCAGGCCACCCAGCACCACTGTCTCGCCGCTCTTGACCAGAACGGCGTTCTTCACGGTGCGGGTATCGAAGGTGGGGCCCAGGTTGGCGGTCCCGGTCGCCTGCTTCTGTGCCACGCTGGAGACTTCCTGCTCGATGTTGAGCAGCACGGAATCTCCTTCGTTGATCTGGGGCGTCACCACCAGCTTGGTCCCCACCGTCTTGCGCTCTATGGTGTTGAACACCTGATCGCTGGTGGTGGAGCTCTGGGAGCCGCTCTGCACCGGCACTTCCTGACCGACGTTGAAGGAGGCTTCCTTGTTGTCCATGGTGACGATGCTCGGGGTGGAGAGGATGTCGTTCTTGCTGTTGGTGGAGAGCGCCGTCACCAGCGCCGCCCAGTCCCCGTGATAGAAGCCTGCCGCCATGCCGCTGAAGCTACCCGCCAGGGATGACAGGCCGTCGGTGTTGCCGTTGTCTTTGTAATCCTTGGCGGCGATGGCCAGGGAGCCGATGGGCAGACCGGTGTCGGTGAACTGGGTGCCGCCGCCATTGGTGTTGGCCCACTGCACCCCGAGGTTCATGCCGTCACCATCCGATATCTCGACGATGATGGCCTCCACCAGCACCTGGGCACGACGAATGTCGAGCTTGGCGATGACCTGCTCCAGCTCGGCCATCACGTCCGGCTGGGCGGTGATCACCAGGGCATTGGTGGTCTCGTCGGCGGAGATGGCGAGCTGGCCGCCGCCGATGCTGGCGCCGCCCGTGGCCGTGGCAGCCGCCCCGCCCTTCTTGTCGGCGGCGATGCTGGAGCTGACCCCCTTGAGGACGTCCACCAGATCCTTGGCCTTGCCATATTTCAGGTAGAAGACCCGGGTGTTGCCCTGGCTCTGCAGATCCCGGTCGAGCTGGCGCACCATCTGGATGATGCGGGCACGGGCCTTGGGCTCGCCGCTGATGACCACGGAGTTGGTGCGCTCGTCGGCCACCACCTTGGGGGAGAGCAGCAGCGAGGCGTTGGCCCCCTGATTGCTGCCATCCTTGTTGAGATTGGTCACCAGCCGCACCATCTCGCCGGCGGAGGCGAACTTGAGCTTGATGACGTCCATGTCCTGATCCCCCGCCTTGTCCACCCGGCGAACCACCTCCACCAGGCGGTTGACCACGGCGGCGCGGCCGGTGATGAGCAGCACGTTGGAGGGTTCGTAGTGGACCACGTTGCCGCCGCCGGCGTTGTCGTTGAGCTGACGCAGCAGGGGGGCCAGTTCACGGACCGAGACATTGCGCACCGGTACCACCCGGGTCACCATCTCGTCACCCACGCCGGGGTTGGTGTCATCCACCACGGGGATGGCCGAGGTCTTGGCATCCTTGGAGCGCACTACCTTGAGCACGCCGTTGTTCATGGGCACCACGGCAAAGCCGTAAACGTCGAGCACGCTCAGGAAGAACTGGTAGTACTGATCCTCGTTGAGCAGGTCATAGCTGCGCACGTTGATCTTGCCGCGTACCGATGGCTCTATGATGATGGTTTTGTTCAGGTTCTTGCCGACCGTGTTGATGAACTCCTCGATGTCGGCGTTCTTGAAACTGGCGGAATACTCGGTGGCCCAGGCAGAACCGGCCATCATCAAGGCTGCCGCCATGGTGGCCAGACGCCAGCCCTTCCCTTTATTTGTCATTCTTGGTGCTACTCCAATTCATTATTCTGACAAGCCGACATAGACGTCGTAGAGCTGTCCTTGCCGCTCGACGGTGACGGTCATTTCCGTGGCGCCCGCCACCTGCTGCATCGCCTGCATGGCCTGGGCATTGTCACGCAGATCCAGGCCGTTGATGCTGACCGCCAGATCGTTGGCGACCAGTCCGAGTTGATTGAACAGTTCCGGATTGCGACCCGGGTTGAGGCGATAGCCGGTCATGCGACCGTCCACCCGGACCGGAGAAATATTGAGGTAATCGGTGATCTTGCCCGGGTTGCCCAGCAGTTCGCTGCGCACGGAGGAGAGTCCCTCCTAGCGGGCCGGTTTGGGCAGGGGCTTGCCATACTCCTCCCCGTCCAGCATCAGGGTCTCGTCACGGCCGTCCCGGGCGATGATGACCCGATCGGCAAACACCTGGCGTATCCTGGCCTGGGTACCGTCGATGTAGTCCCCGATGCCGTAAGAGTTCTGTGTCCCGTTGTGGGCGATGATGGCGATGGACTTGGCGGGATCCGAGCTTGCCAGCACCCCGTTGAGCTGGGCGTTGAGCTGGGTTTTCGGGGCATCCGCCGCCACCGTCTCTGCCGCCTTGTCCGCCTGGGGTTGCAGCGCCTTGCCAAAGAGAGAGAGGCGGCTGAGGTTGCCCAGATCGAGGCGATCGCCGCCACTCCCCTGCACCGAGGTGACCGAGGGTTGCCAGGGGGTCAGGGGAGCGTGCTGGGCCAGTTCGTACAGGCGCCAGGTGAGCACGGCACACTGCTGGGCCAGCAACAGCAGCAGAAGCCAGAACAGGGGCTGGCTGAAACGGGAGAGTGGCATGGCCTTGCAGCGAGCCAGAAGGGAAGTCAACAAATCATCCCTGAACGGTAGCGTCATCTTTCTCAAAATTGTCTGGCATCCAAGTCGGTTGGCTATTGTGTACGGCAATGGACCCAGAGACAACCGACCGGATGGGACCAAGGGGTGAAAATTCAGTTTCCGTCACACCCGGATGCCCCCTGTTTCTATCCCGGGGCCCGCCTCTGGTATAATCAGGCACCTTTTCAGCCATCCCGGAGCCGATCCATGTCGAATCCAGCACAAAGCAGCACTCAGGTCCGTCTCGACAAGTGGCTGTGGGCCGCCCGCTTTTACAAGACCCGCAGTCTGGCGCGGGATCAGATCGACGGCGGCAAGGTGCACTACAACGGCCAGCGCACCAAGCCGGGCAAGGCGGTCGAGGTCGGCGCCCTGGTGCGATTCTGGCAAGGCCAGGACGAGCGGGAGGTGCGGGTGCTCGAGGTGAGCGAGCAGCGCAAATCCGCCCCGCTGGCCCAGCAACTCTATGAAGAGACAGAGGCCAGCCTGAAGAAACGGGCCGAAAACAGCGAAGCCCGCCGCTTCAACAGCCAGTTTGCCCCAAGCCCGGAGCGCCGACCTGACAAGCAGGAGCGACGCCAGCTTATCCGGGTCAAGCAATCCTAATCCGCGTCTGTGGCCCCTTTATGACGACAGGTGGAGGAATTAGTTCCTAACCACCTGTTTAACAATGTGTTTATTTTCCCCCAAGAACATCCTAGGAAACCATGATGAGTAACCAAGACCTCCTGTATCGCTATCTGTTCGAAGAGTACGAAGTGCGTGGGGAGCTGGTCCAGCTGGATCGTACCTACCGCCACATCATCGACGCCCAGAACTACCCGGTACAGGTGCAGCACCTGCTGGGCGAGCTGCTGGTTGCCACCAGCCTGCTGACCGCCACCCTCAAGTTCGAAGGCTCCATCACGGTGCAGCTGCAGGGGGACGGTCCGGTACGTCTGGCCGTCATCAACGGCGACAACAACCAGCAATTGCGCGGCGTGGCACGCTACGAAGGGGAACTGCCGACGGACGGCAAGCTGCAAAGCCTGATCGGCAACGGCCATCTGGTCATAACCATCACCCCGGATCAGGGAGAGCGCTATCAGGGCATCATCGCCCTGGAGGCCGACACCCTGGCGGCCTGTCTGGAGCACTACTTCGCCCAGTCCGAACAACTCGCCACCCGCCTCTGGATCCGCACCGGCCACCACGAGGGCGAGCCCCGTGCTGCGGGCATCCTGCTGCAGGAGCTGCCGGCCCAGAGCGAGGATCACAGCGAAGATTTCGACCACCTGGTCCAGCTCACCACCACCATCAAGGACGAAGAGCTGTTCGGTCTGGACGCGGAAGAGATCCTCTACCGCCTCTACCACCAGGACAAGGTACGGGTGTTCGATCCCCAGGCCATCGAGTTCCGCTGCACCTGCTCCCGCGCCCGTTGCGAAGGGGCCTTGCTGCAGATAGACAAGGAAGAAGCGGTATCCATGGTGCAGGAGCTCGGCAAGATCGACATGCACTGCGATTACTGCGGCGCCCACTACGAATTCGACGGGATAGACATCGAAACCCTGTTCAGCAGGGCTCCCGGTAATGATGTAAACCAGTTACACTAATCAAAGGCGGGCAAAACCCGCCTTTAACTTAAATAACAAAAAAATACCCTATTTTATAAAGTTTGATGGCGATCGCTAAAAACTACCACCTAGGTGGTAGCATGAACGTCAGATAGAACCCTACACACCTCTGAACCCAGGAGAATACAATGACAATCGTGGTAGAACCCACCCTGGCCCAACAACTGAAGCTGGACCAATACGGTATCAAAAACAGCCAGGAAATCGTTCGCAACCCCTCCTATGAGCAGCTTTTCGCTGAAGAGACCCGCTCAGACCTTGAGGGCTTCGAGCGTGGCGTCGTCACCGAGCTTGGCGCCGTCAACGTCAACACCGGCATCTTCACCGGCCGCTCACCTAAAGATAAATATATCGTCAAAGATGCCACTACCCAGGATACTGTGTGGTGGTCTGACCAGGGTAAAAACGATAACAAGGCGATTACCCCGGAAGTGTGGTCACATCTGAAAGGGCTGGTCACCAAACAGCTCTCCGGCAAGCGTCTGTTCGTGGTGGACGGCTTCTGCGGCGCCAACCCGGACACCCGCCTGGCGGTGCGCATCATCACCGAGGTGGCCTGGCAGGCGCACTTCGTGAAGAACATGTTCATCCGCCCGAGCGAAGAGGAGCTGAAGGCCTTCAAACCGGACTTCGTGGTGATGAACGGTGCCAAGTGCACCAACCCGAACTGGAAGGAGCAGGGTCTCAACTCCGAGAACTTCGTCGCCTTCAACATGACCGAGAAGATGCAACTCATCGGCGGCACCTGGTACGGTGGCGAGATGAAGAAGGGCATGTTCTCCATGATGAACTACTTCCTGCCCCTGCGCGGCATCGCCTCCATGCACTGCTCCGCCAACGTGGGCAAGGATGGGGACGTGGCCATCTTCTTCGGCCTCTCCGGCACCGGCAAGACCACCCTCTCCACCGATCCCAAGCGTCAGCTGATCGGCGATGACGAGCACGGCTGGGATGATCACGGCGTGTTCAACTTCGAAGGGGGCTGCTACGCCAAGACCATCAAGCTCTCCGAAGAGGCCGAGCCGGACATCTACCACGCCATCCGCCGCGATGCGCTGCTGGAGAACGTGACCGTGGCCGCCGATGGCACCATCGACTTCGACGACGGTTCCCGGACCGAGAATACCCGGGTCTCCTACCCCATCTATCACATCGACAACATCGTCAAGCCGGTCTCCAAGGCGGGTCACGCCACCAAGGTGATCTTCCTGACCGCAGACGCCTTCGGTGTGCTGCCCCCGGTCGCCAAGCTGACCAAGGAGCAGACCAAGTACCACTTCCTGTCCGGCTTTACCGCCAAGCTGGCCGGTACCGAGCGCGGCATCACAGAGCCGACCCCGACCTTCTCCTCCTGCTTCGGCGCGGCTTTCCTCAGCCTGCACCCGACCAAGTACGGCCAGGAGCTGGTGAAACGGATGGAAGCGGCAGGGGCTGAAGCCTATCTGGTCAACACCGGCTGGAACGGCACCGGCAAGCGGATCTCCATCAAGGATACCCGTGGCATCATCGACGCCATCCTGGATGGTTCCATCGAGAAGGCGCCGACCAAGGTACTGCCGGTGTTCAACCTGGAAGTGCCGACCGAGCTGCCGGGCGTCAACCCCGCCATACTGGATCCGCGAGACACTTACGCCGACCAGGCCGAGTGGGATGCCAAGGCGGCCGATCTGGCCGGGCGCTTCATCAAGAACTTCGAGCGCTTCACCGACAACGACGAAGGCAAACGCCTGGTCGCGGCGGGCCCGCAGTTGTAAGAAACGCGCCTCGCGTCTCACAATCCCGTACCGGTCAGCCCTGCTGGCCGGTATTTTTTTGGCCGATGCGCGGCATATGGCTCCCGCCAAGCCTTGCCTTGACGGCCCTTGCGCGTTAGATTCAGCCAAACTTTATACAATATACAATTTTGCAACCTGCCCGTGACCCCAGCATGACCCCACCTTACAAGACCCGAACCCAGATGGTGATGGAGAACCTCCGCGGCCGGATATTGCGTGGCGAGTTTGCTGCGGGCGCCCCCCTGCGCCAGGACGCCATCGCCAAGGAGCTGGCGGTGAGCCGCATCCCGGTGCGGGAAGCCCTGATGCAACTGGAAGCCCAGGGGCTGGTGAAGTTCGAGGCCCATCGCGGCGCCGTGGTGACCATGCTGGATGCCTCGGCCATCGAGGAGCTCTTTTATTTGCGGGCACTGCTCGAAGCCGATACCCTGTTCCACGCTGTCGACCTGATGACGGAGGAGACCTTCGCCCAGGCGCAAGCCATCCTCGCCCAGTTTGATCTGGCGCTGGAGTCTGGCACCCAGATCGAACACTGGGCCGAGTTGAATCACCGCTTTCACGCCACCCTTTACCAGGCAGCCAATCGCCCCCAGGCACTGGAACTGATCGCCCAGATCAATCTGAGCTGCGACCGCTATGTGCGTTTCGAACTGCTGTTCGCCCAAGGCGGCGTGGACAAGGCCGAGCGGGAGCACGCCCGACTCCTTGAACTGTGCCGCGCCCGGCGCAAGCACGAGGCAGTGGTACTGCTCAAGCAACACATCGAGGCGGCAGGCCAGTCGATCAGACAGATCCTGGCAAGCGGCCACCATCAATGAACACTCACATCACCACAAGCTGGCAATAACGACATGAACCATTTCGAGATTATTGAAACCCGCGTCGCCCAGGTCAGGGCCACACTGGCCACGCTGGAGCTGGACGCCTTCATCGTTCCCCACGACGACGAGCATCTGGGGGAGTACATTCCCGCCTATGCCGAGCGGCTGGACTGGATCACGGGTTTCAACGGCTCCGCCGGGCTCGCCATCATCATGGCGCATCGGGCGGCCCTGTTCATCGACGGTCGTTATACCGTGCAGGCGCGCATGCAGGCGCCGGCCGAGCTGTTCGAGTTTCTCCACCTCAATGAAGACCCCCACGTGCAGTGGCTGGCGGAGCAGTTGCCCTCAGGCTCCCGGGTCGGTTTCGATGCCCGCCTGCACAGCCTGGCCTGGTATCACAATGCCAAGGCGGTGCTGACCGAGCGCGGCATCGAGCTGGTGCGCATCGACGAGAACCCCATCGATCTGCACTGGAGCGATCGTCCCGCCCCGACCAAGAGCCCTGTCATCCTCTACAGCGAGGAGCTGGCGGGCCAGTCCAGCCAGGCCAAGCGCGAAATGCTGGCCAGCGATCTGCGCAAGCGCGGGCTGGATGCGGTGCTGCTGACCCAGGCCGAGCCCATCAACTGGCTGCTCAACCTGCGTGGTCGCGACGTGGAACGTCTGCCGGTAGTGCTGGGCTTTGCGGTGCTCTACGCCAACACCACCATGGATTTCTTCGTCGATACCGACAAGATCGACTGCTTCGCCTTCAGCCAGCACGTGGGGCAGGATGTCTCCGTCTACCCCATCGACAAGCTGGGTGACGTGTTGCAGCGCATCGGCGAGGATCAGCAGAAGGTGCTGGCCGACCCCAACACCGCCAACGCCTGGACCCAGCTCGTGATGGAAGAGGCGGGTGCCATTCTGGTGGCCGGCCAGGATCCCACCATGCTGCCCAAGGCGTGCAAGAACCCCGTGGAGCTGGCCGGCATGCGTGCCGCCCACCTGCGCGACGGCGTTGCCGTCACCCGCTTCCTGGCCTGGCTGGATCGGCTGATCGCCAGCGGCGAGTTCGACGGTGTGGACGAAGGCACCCTGGCCGACCAGCTGGAAGCCTTCCGCCACGAGCAGGAGCACTATGTGGAGCCGAGCTTCGACACCATCTCGGCACTCGGCCCCAACGCCGCCATGTGCCACTACCGCCACACCAACGGTACCCCGCGCGCCTTCGGCCAGGACAGCATCTATCTGGTGGACTCCGGCGCCCAGTACCTGGACGGCACCACCGACATCACTCGCACCGTCAAAGTGGGTGAGGTGACCGACGAGCACAGGGCCATGTTTACCCGGGTGCTGCAGGGTCATATTGCCCTGGATCAGGCCCGCTTCCCCCGTGGCACTGCCGGCATCCAGCTCGACGTGCTGGCCCGCATGCCCCTGTGGCAGGCCGGTTACAACTACGATCATGGCACCGGCCACGGGGTCGGCCACTTCCTCAGCGTGCACGAAGGTCCGCAGCGCATCGCCCCCAAGGGCAGCCTGGTGGCCCTGCAGCCGGGCATGGTGCTCTCCAACGAGCCGGGCTACTACCGGGAAAATGCCTTCGGCATCCGCTGTGAAAACCTGGTGGTGGTGACCGAGCAGGAAGCCCGTGGCGAGCTGACGATGCTGGGCTTCGAGCGACTGACCTATGTGCCGTTCGATATCCGCCTCATCGATCGCAGCCTGCTGAGCCCGGCGGAGTTCCGCTGGATCAACGAATACCATGCGGAGGTCTACCGCCGTCTGAGCCCGCTGCTGGAGGGCGAGGATCTCGCCTGGCTGGAGCAGGCGACCAGCCTCCTCTGATGACACAGGGCCTGCGGGCCCTGTTTCTTTATCCGCGGCATGCCACAAATGCCCCCCTTGCATCGACTCCCCGCCCCTTCTACCCTGTGCCTCCTTTTTGGCTGCCCCGCAGCAGAGACCCGATGAGAGGAGCCCCGATGCACTCGTCCCCCGTATTGCGCCTTGCCACCCACGCCGACATGCACGCCATCTGGCAGATAGATGCCGATGTCTTCGGCGAGGATGTCTACCCCGGTTTCTTCTTTCGCCAGGCCATGGATCTGTGGCCGGAACTGCTGGTCGTCGCGGAGCGGGAAGGCCGGCTGATGGGCTATGCCCTGGGGGGGCTTGGTCAGGATCGGTCGCAGGGCTGGCTGCTCTCCCTCGCGGTGCGTCCCGAAGCGCGCGGCTTCGGCCTGGCCGAGCAAATGATGTTGCAGGTGGAGCAGGCTCTGGCGCATTTGCAGGTTGCCCGGGTGAGGCTGACCGTGGATCCCGCCAATCCGGCCCAGCGCCTCTACTTAAGGCTGGGTTATCAGCAGTTGGCAGAAGAGAGAGGCTACTTCGGGCCGGGCGAGGATCGCCTGCTGCTGGAAAAAGCCCTGATCTGACCATCCACCACCGGCACGGGAGTCTTCCGGCCACATAATTGGTTACACTTTGCGGGTTTAATGCGCAATCTGGTTGGCGTAAAGTGCAATTCATCACCATATTAATCCGATGCCCGCCCAGGAGGCCCATCATGTTCAAACGTATTGCTCTCGTCACCCTGCTGGCGGCCACCACCGCCATCACCGGCTGTGCCAACAGCGACGTCTACTCCGGCGATGTCTACACCAAGGATCGCGCCAAGCAGGTACAGACCGTCAGCTATGGCACCATCCTCTCCACCCGCCCCGTCAAGATCCAGGCCGATGAGAACTCCCTGATCGGCACCATTGGCGGTGCCGTGGTCGGCGGCCTGCTCGGCAGCACCATAGGCGGCGGTCGTGGCAGTGACATCGCGGCGGCCGGTGGCGCCATTGCGGGTGCGGCGGCCGGCAAGGCGGCAGGGGACAAACTCAACCAGGTAGACGGGGTCGAGCTCGAGATCAAGAAAGAGAACGGCGAATCCATCGTGGTGGTACAAAAGGCCAGCCCCACCTTTGTGCCTGGTGCCCGGGTCCGCATGACCCAGGGCAACGGCACCATCAACGTGGCCGTGGTGAACTAATAGCGCCGCTCAAGGTGCAACTGCCATAAAAAAGGTGAGCCCGGGCTCACCTTTTTGCGCTCTGCACCACCGAGGATTCACTCCCCCAGATGCAGCCAGGCCGCGATGGACAACTGCAGGCCCACCAGGTCGGCATGGTGGAAGAGGGCATGCAATGATGCACGATCCCCGGCCACCTGCATCATCAGACGCTGTTGCGCCTGCAGGTCGGCCAGCCAGGAGGGTGGCACCGTCAGCGTGCCTGCCGCCTCGGCAACCAGGGATACCCCCTCGAGCAGGGCATGCAGCGCCCGTTGTTGTTCGCCAGCATCGCCACTCTCGAGCCAGAGCTGCTCATGATGCTGCCAGTGCTGCAGACCCAGGGTAATGCTGGCCTTCTGATCTTTGCCCTCAATCCTTTGCAGGGGCTGCACGGCCAGTGGCTTGCCAAGCCCAGCCAGCCTGTATCCGCGCTGCGCCTTGGACTGGGCACCCAGCCGCAATCCTCCCTGCGCCGCCAGCTTGCTCGCCAGGGTGAACAGGGCGCGGGCATCGCCGGATTTCAGCTCCAGCTCCAGTTCGTCGATCCCGGTACGCCCCAGGACACCGGCAATCTCCCCCTGATCCCAGGCCAGCTCGATCTCGGCATCTCCGAATGCGATCAGCCAGTGGCGGCGCAGGAAATCGGTGCTGAACTGGGCCACCAGACGGCTCTGGAGTTCATCGCGCACCGCCAGACTCGGCCAGATATCGGTAGGAAAGGCAGACAGGGTCGGAATGGTTCCCTCTACCGGGGTGTTGTACTCGGGTCTGGCGTGCAATCCGCCCACGACCTGCCCCCGGCACTTGATGGTCTGCTCGGAAAAATCATCGCTGCGACGAATGCGCAACCCCATCTCGAGCCCACGCAAACCCAGATCGGGCGTGTCGAAATAGACGTTGCCAAGAGCGGCTTGATTGGAAGAGATAATTTCTAGTGAATTCAGAAGGTTGGATAGGGATTCTTGAATATTGCTGGTGACGAAAAACTTTATCTCGATCTCAGTTTGCATAGTCATTCCGGGCTGGCGGGCAACTTTGGGGGGCATGTTCAGGGTCGCGAGGATATAATGCCAGCGACAGTTCACGATTAATTCACGGTTTTATTGATGGCACAGTTCGGTTACCATGCGCCCCTCATAAAATCGTATCGAGTGTTTTTTCACCGACACAGGTTTGGCCATGCCAGTAAATACTATTTTGGGTCTTTTTGCCAAGTCCCCCATCAAGCCGCTGCAGAAGCATATCGTCAAGGTTCACGTGTGCTGCGAACAGCTCATTCCCTTCTTTGATGCCGTTGCCGAAGACCGCTGGGAAGATGCCGAGAAGATCCGGCAACAGATCGCCCAGCTGGAAAAAGAAGCGGACATCCTCAAGCGCGAAATCCGCTTGAAACTCCCCCGCGGCCTGTTCCTGCCGGTCGCCCGTACCGATCTGCTGGAGCTCTTGACCCAGCAGGACAAGATTGCCAACCGTGCCAAGGATATTTCCGGTCGCATGCTTGGCCGCAAGATGGAATTCCCCACCGAGATGCGCGCCGATTTCATGGCCTATCTCAAACGCTGTATCGATGCGACCGCCCAAGCCGAAAAAGCCATCGGAGAACTCGATGAGCTGCTTGAAACCGGCTTTAAAGGACGTGAAGTTGAAATGGTTGCCGAGATGATCCACCAGCTGGATCTCATCGAGGACGATACTGACACCATGCAGATCGGACTGCGCCAACAGCTGCAAGCCGTTGAGCACAAATACAATCCGATCGACGTTATGTTCCTCTACAAGATCCTCGAATGGGTAGGTGACCTGGCTGATCAGGCAGAGCGCGTTGGCGCCCGTCTGGAATTGATGCTGGCTCGTTCGTAATCGACTGACTGGGTAAACACTACTAATGGACATTATCGCAAATTACGGCACCACCCTGGTGCTCGTGGCGGCCTTGTTCGGCTTTTTGATGGCCTGGGGCATTGGTGCGAACGACGTCGCCAACGCCATGGGCACATCGGTCGGCACCAAGTCCCTGACCATCCGTCAGGCGATCATCATCGCCATGATCTTTGAATTTGCCGGTGCCTATCTGGCCGGTGGCGAAGTGACGGCCACCATCCGCAGCGGCATCATCGACAGCAACGCCTTTGCCGACACGCCGGATCTGCTGGTGCTCGGCATGATCGCCTCCCTGCTGGCTGCGGGTCTGTGGCTGATCCTGGCCTCCTATTTCGGCTGGCCCGTCTCCACCACCCACTCCATCATCGGCGCCATCGTGGGCTTCGCCGTGGTGAGCATAGGTCCGGAAGCGGTACAGTGGAACAAGTTTGGCGGCATCGTCGGCTCTTGGATCATCACGCCGGCCATCTCGGGCATCATCGCCTACTTCATGTTCATCAGCGTGCAGAAGCTCATCTTCAACACGGACAACCCCCTGGACAACGCCAAGCGCTATGTCCCCTTCTACATGTTCCTGACGTCCCTGGTCATCTGCCTGGTCACCATCAAGAAGGGGCTGACCCACGTCGGTCTGCACCTGAGCAATGGCGAGGGCGTCCTGCTCTCCGTCGCCATCTCCATCGCGGTGGCGTTTGCCGGCTGGATCTATATCCGCGGCCAGCAGTACAACCCGAAAGATGACAGCAAGATGCACTTCGCCAACGTGGAGAAGGTGTTCGGCATCCTGATGATCATCACCGCCTGTGCCATGGCCTTCGCCCACGGCTCCAACGACGTGGCCAACGCCATCGGTCCGCTCTCTGCAGTCGCCTCCATCGTGGCGGCCGGCGGCGAGATCGGCGGCAGCTCCCACATCGCCTGGTGGATCCTGCCCCTTGGCGGCATCGGCATCGTCATCGGTCTTGCCACCATGGGCGAGAAGGTGATGGCGACCGTCGGCACCGGCATCACCCACCTGACCCCGAGCCGTGGCTTCGCCGCCCAGCTGGCCACCGCCGCCACCGTGGTGATCGCCTCCGGCACCGGTCTGCCCATCTCCACCACCCAGACCCTGGTCGGTGCCGTCATGGGCGTTGGTCTGGCACGGGGCATCGCGGCCCTGAACCTGGGCGTGCTGCGCAACATCGTGGTCTCCTGGGTCATCACCCTGCCCGCGGGCGCCATCCTGGCCATCGCCATCTTCTACGTGTTGCAGGCCTGCTTCTCCTGAGCAGCCTACGCCGCACGACAAAAAGCCCGGGTCATTGACCCGGGCTTTTTTATGCTTCGCCCATATCACGCCGTCGATTGAGCGTCGATCGGCTGCGGCGTTTACTCCTCGATAAAGGTCCACTCGTCGCGCACCCGGCTGATGGCATCGAGCCGCCGCTTGGCAAGCTGCTCGCGGATTGCCTCCCCTTTGAAGCCTGCCGCCACTATCTCCTTGACCGGCACAGCCTGCGCCGCCTCCAGGGCCTCGGCGACATAGTCCGGCTGACTGTAGACCTTCTCTTCGAAGCCGGTACGACCGTGGAAGTCGGCGCGACAGGCATCGAGCAGCTGGGCAAAGCGCTCCGGTCTGCGCCAGGCATCGGCCTTGTCGAATACCTTGAGCAGGGTCGCGGGCTTGAGCTCGAAGGCAATGTGGATATGGGTGTGCAGGTCGCTCACCAGCAGCGCCAGATCGCGACACTCGTTCGGCACCCGGAAGCGCTCGCAAAAATCCCGAATGAGCGGCAACCCCTTCTGGCCATGGCCGTGATGGCTCGGCCAGAAGGCGGGCGGAGTCAGCCCTTTGCCAAAGTCGTGGCAGAGGGACGCGAAGCGCACGGTCAGTTCGGGGGAGAGACGACATGCCTGCGCCAGCACCATCATGGTGTGGATGCCGGTGTCGATCTCCGGGTGCCATCTGGCAGGGGCCGGCACCCCGAACAGGGCATCGAGCTCGGGGAAGAGCGCCTTGAGTGCGCCGCATTCGCGCAGCACCTCGAAGAAGATCTGGGGTGTCGGCCCCAGCAGCACTTTTTCCAGCTCCTTCCAGACCCGCTCCGGGGTCAGGTGGGCCAGCTCTCCAGCCTCCGTCATCTCGCGCATCAGCCCCAGCGTCTCGGGGGCCACCACGAACCCCTGGGCATGGAAACGGGCGGCGAAGCGCGCCACCCGCAGGATGCGCAGGGGATCCTCGGCAAAGGCCGGCGAGACATGGCGCAGCAACCGCGCCTCCAGATCCTGCACGCCGCCGTAGGGATCGTGCAGTTGCCCGTCCTCATCTTCGGCGATGGCGTTGATGGTGAGATCCCGGCGCAGCAGATCCTGCTCCAGCGTCACCTCGGGGGCGGCATGGCAGACGAAGCCGGTGTAACCCTGCCCCTGCTTGCGCTCGGTGCGCGCCAGGGCGTACTCCTGCTGGGTTTTGGGGTGAAGAAAGACCGGAAAGTCTCGGCCCACCTGGGTGAATCCGAGACCCAGCATCTGCTCCACCGTGGCGCCGACCACCAGGTGATCCCGATCCCCCTGGGGCAATCCCAACAGGCGATCCCGTACCGCCCCTCCTACCAGATAAATCTGCACGCGCACTCTCCCTCGATAAACTTGCCCCGATGATACCGCTTTTGGCCAAGAGAGACGATGTGCCCCCGCCGCACCGGGCTCGTCATCACTCGGCCGGGCGGCCGCTTTCCGCCATCGTCCTGGGTGAGTCAGCCCGTGGTTCGAGCCAGCTCCCCTTATGGTATCCGGGTCTTTGACATCCCTTTTGGGAGGCTTTAACCTGCCGCCCATAACAATGGAATAGATCCTTATGTACACACAGTTCTTCGGTCTGTCGGAGCCCCCGTTCTCCATCTCGCCCAACCCCAAATACCTCTATATGAGCGAGCGTCACGGGGAGGCCCTCGCCCACCTCAACTACGGGTTGCAGGACGGTGGTGGTTTCGTGCTGCTGACCGGGGAAGTGGGTACGGGAAAGACCACCGTCTCCCGCTGTCTGCTGCAGCAATTACCCGCCGACACCGAGATCGCCTACATCCTCAATCCCTCTCTGACCGAGCGGGATCTGCTGGCCGCCATCTGCGACGAATTCCAGTTGCCCTACGGCGAAGAGGCCAGCCTCAAGCAATTGTTCGACCTTATCCGGGATCATCTGCTGGCGAATCTGGCGGCAGGCAAGCGCAGCGTGGTGCTGGTGGATGAAGCCCAGCACCTGCTGCCCGGCGTGCTGGAGCAGTTGCGACTGCTCACCAATCTGGAGACAGACGAGAAGAAACTGCTGCAGGTGGTGCTCATCGGCCAGCCCGAGCTGCAACAGATGCTGCGCCAGCCCCTGCTGCGCCAGCTGGCGCAGCGGATCACCGCCCGCTATCACCTGCTGCCGCTGTCGCGCCAGGATGTGGATGCCTATGTCCGCTTCCGGTTGCAGGTGGCAGGCTGCGTCCAGCCCATCTTCACCCCCAGGGCCATCCAGACCCTGCATCGCCTCTCCGGGGGCATTCCCCGTCTCATCAACCTCATCTGCGACCGCGCCCTCATCGCCGCCTTCGCCCGTGGCAGCCACAAGATAGTGCACGGGGACATCAGCCAGTCCGCGTATGAGGTGAGCGGCATTCGCGACGAGGGAAGCTGGCAATCCGGCCTCACGGTCGCCCTGGTGGGCGCCCTGCTGGTCGCCACCGGCTGGTGGGGCTGGCAATTCTTCGGATTCTTCCCAACCCGCCCCCTGGTCAAGGTCGAGGTACCGGTCAAGGTGGATGACACGCCGGAGCAGCAAGCCCAGCTGACCCGCGCCATCAATCAGGCGCTGGAGCCGGACGTCGCCATGCAGAATCTCTACAAGGTATGGGGCTACCAGGCCGAGCTGGAGGAGGCAACCTGCGACAATGCCCCCCGTGCGGGCCTGCGCTGCCAGGAGGGAGAAGCCTCCCTGGCACAATTGCAGGCGCTGCAATACCCGGCCCTCATCAGTCTCACCGACGAGACCGGCGGCCTCTATTACGCCACCCTGGTCAGCCTGGGGGCGGACAAGGCTTCCCTGCTCATCGGCAACCAGAGCTGGCAGGTGGACAGGCAGTGGCTCTCCGACGCCTGGGGCGGCAGCTACACCCTGCTCTGGCGCATGCCCAGGGGCAACGTGCCCCTGATCGCGAGCAATGCCGGGGCTGCCCAGGTGCAGTGGCTGGACAACGCCCTTAGCCGCGCCATGCAGCAACCCGATCGCAAGGTGAGTCGATTCGATGCCACTCTCAAGAACAAGCTGCAACAGTTCCAGCGCGAGCAGGGACTGACCCCGGACGGCATCGCCGGCAGCAACACCCTGCTGCGGCTGAATGTGGCCTCCGGCGAACCCATGCCCAGGCTGGAGGATGAATCCCTGCGAGCCAGTACGCCGGTCGATCTCGACAGCGTGGCGGATGATGAGACGGATCCCATGGTCGAGGAGGCCTCCTGATGTCCACCCTGCTCAAGGCCCTGCGCCGGGCCGACCAACCCCAGTTCACCCCCCATATGCCGCTCATGGGTCTGCCCGTGAGCCAGGAAGAGGAGCCCAACCGCCGCTGGATCTGGTGGGCCCTGGTGCCCCTGGCCCTGGTGATGGGCGCCGCCGCCAACTATGGCTGGCACCTCTATCACCTCAAACCCGTGGAACAGCAGGTCGAAGTGAAGGAAGTGGTGACTCCCCCCTTCGTGCGGGTCGAACCCAGGCCCATGATCACCCGGCCGCTGCCGCCCCCCCTGCCGGAGCCCGTGGTCGCTCCAAGACCTGCCGCAACCCCGGCTGCGACTACCGCAAACCAGGGGGGACAGAGTCTGGCAGAACGGCTGATGGCCGCCCTCAACAACACGCCGCTGGTGGAAGAGAGTGCGCCCCAGGCTCAGGTCCAGACCAGTGCCATCCCCCTCGGCGCCCTGGCCCCGGCCCTGAAACAGCAGGTACCGTCCCTGACCTATGGTGCCCACAACTACTCCTCCGACCCGGCCAAGCGGGCCGTCGTGCTCAATGGACGGGAGTGGCGCGAGGGGAATGAGATAGCCCCCGGTGTCATCCTGGCAGCCATCGCCCAGGACTACATCGTCCTGCAGGTCGACGGCCAGTATGCCAGCCTCAAGGCGCTGCAAGACTGGCGCGGCTGATCTGCCGGCATCCGGTGGCCCTCCCCCGGGAGGGTCACCGCCCATTCTGAGGGAGCCCGAGAGCTCCCCTTTTTAATCAATAACCTACACTCGACCATTGCCATGCGCCGGGTCGGGGATCGCCCTCCTGATGGCGGGCGGACTTATCATCAGAACATGAGCACACTGTGAGCCACTCAGACAACACCACCTTCGCCACCCGCATTCTGGACTGGTACCAGATCCACGGCCGCAAGACCCTGCCCTGGCAGCAGGACAAGACCCCCTACCGGGTCTGGGTCTCCGAGATCATGCTGCAACAGACCCAGGTTGCCACTGTCATCCCCTATTACGAGCGGTTCATGGCCCGCTTCCCCGACGTGCTGGCCCTGGCCAACGCCCCCATCGACGAGGTGCTGCATCACTGGACCGGGCTTGGCTACTACGCGCGCGCGCGCAACCTGCACAAGGCTGCCCAGCAGATCCGCGATCTGCACGGCGGCCTCTTTCCGGAACAACTGGAAGAGGTGATGGCCCTGCCCGGCATCGGTCGCTCCACCGCCGGGGCCGTGCTCTCCCTCTCTCTGGGCCAGCCCCACGCCATCCTGGATGGCAATGTGAAGCGGGTACTCACCCGCTGGCTGGCGCTGGCGGGCTGGCCGGGCCAGAAGCAGGTCGAGCACGATCTCTGGGAGCTGGCGACCCGCCTCACCCCGCGCGTCGGGGTGGCCCAGTACAATCAGGCCATGATGGACATGGGGGCCACCGTCTGCACCCGCAGCAAGCCCGCCTGCGAGCGCTGCCCGGTGCAGGCCGATTGCCAGGGGCTGTCGCAGGGCAACCCCACCGCCTACCCTCACAGCAAGCCGAAGAAGAGCATTCCGGCACGCAACGGCATTATGCTGATCATCCGCCACGGCGATCAGCTGCTGCTGGAGAAGCGTCCGCCGCAAGGGATCTGGGGCGGGCTTTACTGCTTCCCGCAGGTGGAATCCCTCACCGAGGTGACCGGACGACTGCGGGAGTTGGGGCTGGAGGATGCCGCCTATCAGGAGCTCGCTGGATTTCGTCACACTTTCAGCCACTTCCACCTCGATATCCGCCCTTTGCTGATCGAAATGGCTGTTCCGCCCGCCCCCCTGCTCATGGAAGCGGATACCCGACTCTGGTATAACTTACGCCATCCTGCCGAGGTGGGATTGGCGGCGGCCACGGCCCGTCTGCTCGCCTACCCGGACTTACAACCAGACTTGCAACCACAGAGGTCAACATGAGCCGTACCGTATTTTGCCTGCGCCTGAAGAAAGAAGCGCCGGGTCTCGATTTCCAACTCTACCCCGGTGAACTCGGCAAGCGGATCTTCGACAACATCAGCAAGGAAGCCTGGACCGAGTGGCAGAAGAAGCAGGTCATGCTGATCAACGAGAAGAAGCTGAACATGATGAATCTCGAGCACCGCCAGTTGCTGGAAAAAGAGATGGTCAGCTATCTGTTCGACGCGGGTGAAGTCCAGATCGACGGTTACACCCCTCCCAGCCAGTGAGCGGGGATCGAGTCAAAGGGCCAGCGTCCCCCTGAGTCGTCAATATGCCGCAGGGTGACACCAATCCTGGCTCAGGCCAGTCAGTGACGGGCGGCCCCACCGCCCGGTTTGAGGATCTTATGGGTCGTTTTTTTGGGCTGCTGTGCGCCCTGCTGTTTCTCTCTGCCTGTTCATCCACACCCCAGACCAGCGGGAGTGGCGATGATGATCTGGTCAACGGCAAGGACGTGCGCGGTTTTGAACACATGATCAGTGCGCTCTCCCATAACGTGAACGAGATATGGGGGCGCGAGGCGCTGTTCGCGGGCAAGTTTGACTACGTCAAATACACGGATCAGTACAAGAGCCGCGCCCACATCGATTTCTCCAGCGGTCACATCATGGTGGAGACCGTCTCGGGTCTAGATCCCCGCGCCCACCTGCGTCGCGCCATCATCGAAACCCTGCTGACCCCGGACGATCCGGCAGAGGTCGACCTCTATTCGGACCGTGAGATCATGCCAGGTGGCGAGCCCTTCCTCTATGGCCAGGTGCTGGACAACCAGGGACAAGCGATCCGCTCCAGCTGGCGTGCAGAGCGTTATGCCGACTATCTGATCGCCAACGCGATGAAGAAGCGCACCCTCGGGATCCGCAACATCTTCTTCATCGACATTCCCATGGTGGCCAACCACGAAGACAGGCGCGGCTACAAATACGCCAGCATCATCCGCGACGCCTCCCGCAAGTACGGGGTCGCCGAGAGTCTCATCTACGCGGTGATCAAGACCGAGAGCAGCTTCAACCCCTATGCGGTCAGCCACGCCAACGCCTATGGCCTGATGCAGGTGATCCCGGCTACCGCTGGGCGGGATGTCTATGTGAGGGTCAAGGGCAAGGATGGCCAGCCGACCAGGGAAGATCTGTTCAATCCGGCCTACAACATCGATGTGGGGACCGCCTACCTGCACCTGCTGCAGACCGTCTATCTGGCGGATATCCAGGATCCCCAGTCCCGCCGCTATGCGGTGATCTCCGCCTACAACGGTGGTGCGGGAGGGGTGCTCAACACCTTCTCCAACGATCGCAAGGCGGCCCCCGGCATGATCAACCGCCTCTCCCCCGAGGCCGTCTATCAGGTACTGACCGAACAACATCCCAAGGCAGAGGCTCGCCGCTATCTCTACAAGGTCAATCAGGCCGAGAAGGGGTTCAAGCGAACCGTCGCAAGCCGGGCTGGCTGATGGCATGCAAGAAGGGCGCTCCTGGAGCGCCCTTCTCATTTACTGTGGCCTGAAAGCTTACTTGGCGATGAAGCCGCCCTTGCTCAGGGGCGCTGCCCCCACCTTCTCCAGGTGTTCCACCTCGACTTCGGTCTTGTTCCAGCTGTGGTCCACCTCGCCGCGCACGCGGATCAGATCGTCAGGGCCCACCTCGGTACCGCGCCACACGTCACCGTCCACCTCCACTTCCACCTCGCCGCTGTCGTCACGGAACAGGTAGTTTTCGCCACCCAGGTGTTTGACCAGCTTGCCTTCCAGGGTCACCCACTGATCATCGGCCACGTCTTTCAACTGGGCGACCGATACCTTGTTCTGCTCCTTGGGGCCGGTGTAGGCCGCCATGGCGAAGGAAGAGACGGACATCAGGGCCACCAGGGCGATTGCTTTTGCGTTGTTCATTTCATGCTCCTGTCTTTGCGGTATGAGGGCATCTTGCCCGGGGGCGCGTGAAACAAACGTGAAGCCTCCCCATTCAGGGAGGAGTGATGTGATCGCAAGCGATTAAATGGCCACGGCATGCTGCAAAAATGTATTCGAGTGGATACCTTTTCACCTGGCCATGCGGGTTCCCAGCCCGCCGCCATTGAGGAACAGCCCGCAGGCCCGTCCTGCCCCATCCATGAGAACAGCTACATGAACAAATGGCTTTTGTGTTTATTGGGACTCTTCGCCCTCACGGCCCATGCCGCCGAGACGCGTCCCCCCTTCTCCCGCATCGTGATGTTCGGCGACAGCCTCTCCGATACCGGCAAGATGTACGACAAGATGCGCGGTTACCTCCCCTCCAGCCCGCCCTACCATCAGGGCCGCTTCTCCAACGGCCCGGTCTGGCTGGAGCAGCTCACCCAGCACTTCCCGGGCCTCGCCATCGCCAACGAGGCGGAAGGGGGCGCCACTGCCGTGGCCTACAAGAAGATCTCCTGGAATCCCAAGTATCAGGTCATCAACAACCTGGATTACGAGGTGACCCAGTTCCTGCAAAAGGATGGCTTCAAGCCCGACGATCTGGTGATCCTTTGGGTCGGTGCCAACGATTACCTGGCCTATGGCTGGAACACCGAGCAGGATGCCAAGCGGGTGCGCGACGCCATCAGCGATGCGGCCAACCGCATGGTATTGAACGGTGCCAGGCAGATTCTGTTGTTCAACCTGCCTGATCTGGGCCAGAACCCCTCGGCCCGCAGCCAGAAAGTGGTCGAGGCAGCCAGCCATGTCTCCGCCTACCACAACCAGCTGCTGCTGAACCTGGCACGCCAGTTGGCTCCCACCGGCATGGTGAAATTGTTCGAGATCGACAAGCAGTTCGCCGAGATGCTGCGCGAGCCGCAGAACTTCGGCCTGAGCGACACCGAGCACGCCTGCTATGGCGGCGGCTATGTGTGGAAGCCGTTCGCCTCCCGCAGCGCCGCCACCGACAGTCGGCTGGCCCCCTTCAATCCCGAGGAGCGCCTTGCCATCGCCGGCAACCCCCTGCTGGCTCAGGCCGTCGCAACGCCCATGGCGCGCCGCAGTGCGGGCGAGCTGAACTGTGAAGGCAAGATGTTCTGGGACCAGGTCCACCCCACCACAGTGGTACACGCCGCCCTGAGCGAGCGGGCTGCCGCCTTCATCGAACAGGAGTACGAATTCCTCCCTCGATAACGGAGGCCATCCTGCCAGGGCCGGCGCTTCGCCGGCCCTCTTGCCGACAAGGGCAAGCAACCCCATATGACACCCATCACAGATTCGAGTCACGGTTCCCCGGCGGTCTTCTGTCTCCACTATGATGCAGATGGATATCACAATATGTTTTATATCAGTTGCTTGTAGATCGAGAAAAGCGAGCTACGTTTAAACGTGTTGTGGTCGAACACAGGCCCAACCCACGAGGCGAGGCGACATGAATTCGCGCTCCCCACACACAAGATTGCAGAGGCATCTATGAACAAAACACTGATTACCTTGCTGGTTTCAGGCTTGCTTGCGGCCAACGCCCAGGCAGCCGGACAAGACAACACCTGGTATGGCGGTGCCAAACTGGGTTGGTCCAACTTCTACGGTGTCGATGAAAGCAACGCCATCGCCATCACCGACAAAGACGACGATGAAGTCGGCGCCGGTGCGTTCGCCGGTTACCAGATCAACCAGAATCTGGGTGTCGAACTCGGTTATGACTACCTTGGCAAGCTCAAGTACAGCGGCACCCGCAATGGCGCGGCCTTCAATGACTCCGTGCAAGCCCAGCTGGCCCAGCTCACGCTGAAACTGGGCTTCCCGGTTGCGGACAATCTGGACCTTTACGGCCGTGTCGGGGGCGGCTATGGCTGGACCGACAGCGATCAGCTGGAAAACGACAGCCGCTTCACCTTCGTCGGCGCGCTCGGTGCGGAGTATGCCCTGAGCCTGGATTGGGCAGCCCGCCTCGAATACCAGTACAGCACCCCGTATGGCAGCCGTGACGATACCGGCCTGCGCATGGACAACGGCCTGCTCTCCCTGGCCGCCGTCTACCGCTTCGGTCAGGTTGCACCGGCTCTGCCGGTCGCAGCTCCCGCCCCCGCGCCCGAGCCCGTGATGGTCGACAAGCAGTTCACCCTGAGCTCGGACGTGCTGTTTGACTTCAACAAGGCCACCCTCAAACCCCAGGCCGGGCAGGCGCTGGATACCCTCTACAGCCAGATTGAAGAGGTCAGGCCCAAAGACGGGTCGGCCACCGTCATCGGCTATACCGACCGCATCGGTTCCGAGGCCTACAACCAGAAGTTGTCCGAGCAGCGTGCCCGGACCGTGGCCGATTACCTGATTGGCAAGGGCCTGCCTGCCGGCAAGGTCAATGTGGAAGGGCGTGGCAAGCAGTCTCCCGTCACCGGCGACAGCTGCACCAGCAAATCCAAGCGCGAGCTGATCGTCTGCCTGGCCCCGGATCGCCGGGTAGAGGTCAAGGTACAGGGCGTCTCGGAAGTACAGCAATAACGACGACCCCAAACAAAACGGGAGGCCATGGCCTCCCGTCTTTTTTTATGCTTCCTCAGATGCGCGTGCGCACATCCGCCGCAATCTGATCGAGCAACAGTTGCCAGCCCTGCCCCAGCTCGTTCACCAGGGCGCCATACCCATCGGCAGGCAGCACCCGCTCCTGCTGGAAGGGAACATCTCTCAACACGACCCCCTCCTCCGTCAGCAGGCGCCAGCGACCGCTAAGCAGGGCCCGGCCGTCGTGCCGCCCCTGGAAACGCTCGACCGAGATGCTCAGCACAGGCCCCTTGCGGGCCCCGTCTTGACGCACCACCCAGCCAGGCAAGCGGCTGGAGAGGCCATTGAGGGTCAACTGGTTCAACTGGGCATCGAGGGAACCTGCCCAGCGATGGTACTCGGCAAAGTGCAGCTCCTTTCCCTCCAGCTGATAGACCAGGCTCATCCGGTCAAGCTGACCGGACAGGGCGACGGGGCGCAGCACCAACTGGTGCTGCGGCTGCGCCGTGGTGACACTCGACGGCGCCGTGTCGGCATCCAGCGAATAGTAATGCAGCGTCGTCGGCGCACTGCCACATCCCGCCAGCAGGCCCAGCAAGGCCAGCGTTATCATCCGTTTTTTCATCATTTTCCTCGCTTGGGCTCGGGATCCCGCGGACGAGCGCGGTCAAAGATCAGCGAACTCGGCTGCTCGTTCAGTGAATGGACCAGAGGTTGCAACTCGCTCATCAGCTGGTTGAGGGATTGCACCGACTGACGCAGCTCCTGATTGGTCTGGGAACCGGCATCATAGGTCTGCAACGTCTCCTGCAACTGCTTGAGGCTCTGGTTGAGGGAGGCCGGCAACTGCTGGGTCGACTGCTGACCGGTAAACTGCTCCAGATTCGCACTCACGGCACTGACATGCTTGAGCGTCTTGTCCAGCGTCATCAGGGTGCTGTTGACCTGAGTGAGGGTGGTGGCCATGTCCATGTCGACGAACTTGTCGAGGATGAGGTTCACCTTGCGCTCGATCTGATCCAGCCCGGCCTGGGCGGTCGGGAAGACCTGATAGCCCGCCATCTTGAGCGGCTGATAGACAGGCGCATCCGGATAGAAGTTCAGATCGATCACCTTGCCCCCCGTCAGCAGGCTGGCGGTCTTGAGGCTGGCCCTCAGCCCTTCCTTGAACTGCTTGTTGAACAGGGCCCGCCACTGCTCCTTCTCCGCATTGGCATAACGGTGGGAGAGACGCTGCACCTCGATGCGCGCCAACACCGGGATCTGTCGGCTCTTGAACAGCTGGACGCCCTTGTCGTCGATGAGATAGGGAGCCGAAATGACGGTACCGACCCGGATGCCGCGATACTGTACCGCCGCGCCGGGATGCAGCCCGCCCACATCATTGTCGAACAGGAAGACATAGTCGATGAACTGATCCAGGCTACCGGCCAGCACGCTCTCCTCGTCCTTGAACAGCACGAACTCGTCGTTCTGTTTCACCGGCTCCCCCGGCAGCCAGCCGGGAGGCAGCCCCATGGTGATGCCGCCGTTGATCAGGCTCTCCAGCGAGTCCATCTTCACCTTCATCCCCTCGCTGCTCATGGAGACCTCGAAGCCGGGCGTCAACCAGAACCGGGAGTTGCTGCTCACCAGGACGTCATAAGGCGCGTTGATGAAGAGCTGGTACTGCATCTCGCTCTTCTCGGGCAGGAACTTGGTCTCTTCGACCTGGCCGATGGTGAATCCCTGATAGCTGATGGGGGAACCCGCGCCCAGCGCGTTGGCATCCCGGCTGGACAGGGAGAGCCGCAATCCCTTGGCATCCAGGGATGCCAGGGGTGGCCTGTCCAGCATGGCGTATTCGCTTCGCGCCCTGCCCTTCTTGCCGGGAGAAAGCTCGATATAGGCACCGGAGAGCAAGGTGCCAAGACCGGAAACGCCCTCACGCCCGACCCTGGGCTTGACCACCCAGAACTGGCTGTCTTTCTTGAGCATGCCGGCGGCGGCATTGGTCAGGCGAGCCTTGAGCACGGCATGGCTGTAGTCCTCGCTGAGCTCCACCGTCTCGATACGGCCCACCTCCACTTCACGAGAACGGATCACCGTCTTGCCCGCCACTATGCCCTCGGCGGTCGCCACCGTCAGGGTGAAGCTCGGCCCTTGTGAATACCAGTGCTGGAACAGCATCCAGGCGCCGATGAAGAGCGCCAGCAAGGGCACCATCCAGATAGCGGCAGCCGAACTCATAAAATCAGAGCCCGGTTTCCACCTTGTCTTACGCTCACTCACGTTCGCGTTCTCCTTGTTGTAAATCCCAGATCAGGCGGGAATCGAAACTCATGGCAGCCACCATGGTGACCAGTACGACCCCGGCAAAGGCGACGGCCGCAGGGCCAGGGTAGATGGTCATCAGATTGTCGAGCCGGATGAGACCGGCCAGGATGGCCACCACGAAGACGTCGATCATCGACCAGCGCCCCACAAATTCGGTCATGCGATAGAGTTTGAGCTTGCCGAGGGGAGATGTCCCCTGGCCGCGCTGCACCACGTAGCAGAGCCACAGCAGCGCCAGGATCTTCACCAGCGGCACCACCACGCTCGCGAAGAAGATGACGGCGGCAATGGGGTAGGAGCCCATGGCCCACAGCAGCACCACCCCGCCCATGATGGTCGAGGGGCTGTCATCCCCCAGGAATACGGTGTCCATGATGGGATACAGGTTGGCTGGGACATAGAGGATCACCGAGGTGATCAGCAGGGCCCAGGTGCGGTTCAGACCACCCGGCTTGCGGCTGTGCAGGTGATCCCCGCAGCGAACGCAACTATGGGCATCCTGCTCGTTCAGGGCGCCGCAGATGTGACAGCCCACCAGACCGCACGACAGGGCGCTCTCCTCGGGATCCAGCTCCCTCGCCGCCGTCGGGCCGAACAGCCGCTGCCACAGCCACATCCGATCCAGGGAGGAGATCATCTTGATGAGCAGCAGGGTGTAGCCAACGAACGCCCAGAACGACAGCCCCATCTTGATGTCGGCCATCCCCATCAGCTTGACCAGAGAGATGAGCACCCCGATGAGGAAGACGTCCACCATCAGCCAGGGCTTGATCCGGCACAGCAGGCGGCCAAGGGAGCGCAGGGCCTTGCTGTGCAGTTCCTTGTCCAGGCGCCACAGCACCAGCATGATGGAGCCGATATAGACCAGCGGCAACCCGATCAGGGTAATGCTCAGCACGGCCCCGAGGAACAGGTAGCCTTGATCCACCAGGGTGGTGATGCACTGCAGGAAGGTCATCTCCTGCCCCACCCCCTTGGCCGAGAACGACATGAAGGTAAAGGCGTTGGAGAGCACGAACATGATGATGGCCGCAAAGCCATAGGCGATGGGCCTGCGCTCCTGCTCCGGCAGATGACGAGTCAGGGTATGGCCGCAGCGCGGACAACTGCTCGTCTCCCCCACGGCCAGCTCGGTGGCCGGCACCAGCAGGTCACACTCTTCGCAGGCGGTCGCGTCATGGGTATAGGTGGGTGGATGTTGGTGTGAAACCGGATGCAAGATAAGACCCCAGCATGAGGCCCGCCACGGGGCCAGAGCCGCCAATTATTGCAGCAGCGGCCCCTGCCGACCAGCCCTGTCGTTGTCCATCCTGCCCGGGAGTGAGAATGACTTTGACAAGGCAGTGACCATTTAGCACAATCAAACGCCACTTTTTTTCCGCGGGACAATAATTTATGACAACTGAATCCCCAAGCTACTCCACTATCGAGCAGGCCTTCTCCCTCGGGAACGGGCAAGATTCTGCCCTCAACTGGTTGCGCAAAAACCGTAGCCAGGTCGCCATCTTCCTGGTGAGCGGCATCAAGCTGGAGGGGACCATCAGCGGTTTTGACCAGTACAGCGTGCTGTTGACCGATGCCCATGGCAATCAGCAACTGGTCTACAAGGCCAAGATTTCCACCATTGCCATGCACTCCGGCCGTCCTGCCGTCAGCATCCAGCGAGCCCGCAAGCCACGGGTTTCCATGGCGCCGCGCCCCCATGGCGCCCCCAGCCGTTATGACGACAACCAGGGTGGTGGCAGCGAGCAGTAAATCTCGCCCCCGCCCATCCTGACGGTGTTGCTGCGTCAGCCAGTGACATCTGCTCCCCACTCTCATGTTTCGCCTGTCCCGTATGAGAGTGGGGCTTCTCTCCCGAGCCGGTTGTTGACCCGCTCGTCTTCGTCACTCAGCAGGTCAACCCGACCGGTTTTCCCTCTCTGACCATGCAGACCTGCATGCCGGCCGCTTCACCGGCCTGTGCGCCTATGCCCGTGTCCTCGAACACCAGACATTGACCGGGCTCGATCCCCAGGCGTCGCGCCACCAGCAGGAAGGTGTCTGGATGGGGTTTGTGCAGCTCCACGTCGTCGGCGGTGACCACCACGGGGAAATACCGATCCAGCCCTGTGTTGCGCAGCACCGCTTCGGCATTGATACGGGGAGAGCCTGTCCCTATGCCCATGGGGATCCGGCCGTGATAGCGTTCCACCAGATCCAGCATGGCCGGGAAGGGGGTGGCCTTGTGCAGGTTGGCGACATAGTGTTCGGTCTTGCAGCGTGTCACCACCAGGGGATCCAGCGCGATCTGCTGCACTTCGGCCACCAGCAGGGCTATCTTGCGGCTGGGCATGCCTCCCAGCTCATAAAACCAGTCGGCGTCGAACCGAAAGCCAAACTCGCGGGCGGTGTGCTCCCAGGCGGCCAGGTGCAAGGGCATGGAGTCCACCAGAGTGCCGTCGAGGTCGAAAACCAGGCCTTGAAATCCGGATAGGGTCATGGTGCAGGATCTGTCTGTGAAAAATGGGCCTTCATTCTAGCCAGAGCGCGGGCGCATCGCCATGCGCCAGATGGCGAGAAACGCTTGCCACCTCATTTATACAGGGCGGCGTGGATCTGAAAGCCCGCACGTATACAGATCAGCATGGATCTGATGCCGGGCAGGCAGCCTCCACGCAGGTGTCAGCGATAGGCCAGGGTACAGGCCCGCCCTTGTGATTTGGCGTGATAGAGTGCCTGATCCGCCTGCTCGGTCAGGGTTTGCCACTCCTTGTCCGATGACGGAACCAGATAGCTGAACCCGATGCTGACGGTGAGTGTCGCCGCCACCCGGGAGGCCGGATGGGGAATCTGCAAGGCGTCAAGGCCGTGGTGGATCTGCTCCGCCAGCCGCTCCGCCTCTCCCGGCTGCGGTGAACACAGCAGGATGACAAACTCCTCCCCCCCATAGCGGGCCACCAGGTTGGTGCGCCGCCGCTCGGTGTCCTGCAGCAGTGCCGCCACCCGCTGCAGGCACTGATCCCCCTTGCCGTGGCCGAAGTGATCGTTGTAGGACTTGAACTCGTCCACATCGATCATCAGCACCGCCAGCACCCCCTGATGGCGGCGAGCCCGCTCCCACTCCCGTTCCATGGTGATGTCCCATTGGCGGCGGTTGGCGATGCCAGTCAGGGGATCTTCCAGAGACAGCAGGGAGAGGCGCCGGTTGGCCTCCTCCAGCGCCCGGTTGGTATCGGCCAGTTGCCGGGTCCGCTCCTGCACCCTCAGCTCCAGCTCCCGATTGAAGCGCTCAAGCTTCTCCTGGGTGCGCTGGCGGATCAGCAACTGGGAGAGCACGGCGGCATACTGCTTGAAGATCTCGCTCTGATACGCCTTGAGGGGGCGCCGCCAGAGCAGGTTGTCGGCGGCGATCCAGCCGATGGGGGTACTCCCGTCCCAGAGCGACACCATGGCGTTCCAGCCGCGACCCACCTCCTGCTTCTCGTAATAGAGAGGCGTGTCCTCCAGCACCAGGACATAGTCCTTGCGACGCAGCGCCTCCTGCACCGTGGGGTGATCCGGAATGGGGCTGATGAAATGGCGCTCGTCGATGAGCTCACCCGCCTCGTTGGTACCCCAGGTACCGTGCATGGTCTTGAATTCACTGTCAGTCAGGAAGATGGCGATGCGATCGAACTGCAACTCCTGGCGGGCCAGTGCCACCGCGTCGTGCAGCAGACGATCCTCGCTCTCGCAGCGGGAGAGCTTGACCCCCACCTGATGCAGCGCCTGCAGCATGCTGAGGAAAGAGTCCTGCAGGGCCTGGCTGCGCACGAGGTCTGCCTGGGTGTGGAGCCGCTGATCCCGCTCCAGATCCACCTGTCCCGCGAGTCGCCGACTCTCGAGCTCGGCGGCGAGATAATGCATGAGCAGTTGGATGCTCTGTTGCTGGCGTCTTGGCAGGCGATCGAGACGACGGCGGGTTTCCAGATAGACCACGGCCTCCAGCCCCTTGTGACGCTTGAGGGGGAAGCTGGCGCGCAGGCGCGGGGTCTCGGGTTCGACGCTCTCCCGCTCCCAGATGGTACGGGTCGGCGCGATGGGCTCCACCAGCAACTGGCCGAGCGCAAGGGAACGTTCGATGAAGAGGATGGGCAACTCGAGGGAAGAGAGGATGTCGGCGCTCAGGCAGAGCAGACCCTGTTCCGGGCGATAGTGATAGAGCTGGGGCGTCGGAGCACGCAGCCACAGATAGATCTGTTCAGCCTCTGTTTTTTCCCTGACCGCAGATAAGGTCACTTCACAGAGATGTTCAAAACTGGTGAAGTGCTCCGGATCCCATTCCTGCATGCCAAATCATCCTTGGTTGTATCCAAGCGAGTATATCGGCAAAGCCCGGCCATTAATTGACCGGGCAATCAAAAGCGAGATCCAGAGCCCAGTTTTTACAACAGATTCAATGCCTGCATGGCACTGCGGATGCGCTCGCGGGTGGCCTCGGAGAGCGGCATCACCGGCAGACGGCACTCTTCGCTGCACAGACCCAGCAGGGAGACCGCATACTTGGCCCCTGCGGGGCTCGGCTCGGCGAACATGGCCTGGTGCAGCGGAATGAGCTTGTCCTGCAATTCGCGGGCAGCTTGCCACTCACCGGCCAGCGCCAGGTTCTGCACCTCGGCCACCAGCTTGGGGGCCACGTTGGCCGTCACCGAGATGCAACCCTGGCCACCACCGATGTTGTAGGCCACGGCGGTGGCGTCTTCACCGGAGAGCCAGGCAAACGGCTTCTTGATGAGCTGGCGTTCAACCCAGGGGCGGGCCAGATCACCGGTGGCATCCTTCACGCCGGCAATGCGCGGCAACTCGGCCAGACGGGCCAGGGTCGCCGGCTGCACGTCAACGATGGCGCGGGGCGGAATGTTGTAGACGATGATGGGTTTGGTGGTGGCGTCGTGCACCGCCTTGAAGTGGTGATAGAGCCCTTCCTGATTGGGGCGGTTGTAGTAACCGGCCACATGCAGGGTGGCATCCGCCCCCATCTGCTCGGCATAGCGGGTGTATTCAATGGCTTCAACCGGGTTGTTGGAGCCTGCACCTGCGATCACGGGAATGCGCCCGGCCACCAGCTTGACCACCAGCTCCACCACGCGGCAATGCTCATCGTGGGTCAGGGTCGGGCTCTCCCCGGTCGTGCCGACCGGCACTATGCCATGGGTTCCCTGCTCTATGTGCCACTCCACCAGGCGAGCCAGTGCGGCCTCGTCCAGCTGGCCCTGTCGAAATGGGGTGATCAGGGCAACTATCGAACCTTGAAACATGGGATTTCCTTCTCCTAAACAGATGGATTGGTCAATAAAAAGCCCCGGTACGGGAGTCGCTACCGGGGCTTGAATCGTCTCAGGGATGAGAGGTTACGCGCGCACGCCAGCAGGCCCGATTGTCAGGCTGTGTTTATGCTTTCGTTTCGATACGCATGACCGCATTGCATCATCTCTGGGTAAATAGGCATCTGGGCATATTTCGGGAACACGGCATAAATGTCAAGGCGAAAGCGGCCATGTATAATGGCCGCCCAAAAATGCGTGGAGAGACCCAATGAGCCGTCCTGTCAGTGCCGTCAGTCAGATGCTGGAACGTAACCAAGCCCTCTTTGTCGGCAAGCGGCTGTTGGTGTGCGGTGCCCTGGAGGATGATTATCCTCGTCAACTGGCCGAGCTGGCACAAAGCCTGACCGTCTTCACCACGGATTACTGCTATTACCGCACCCAGCAGGCCGCTCTGGGAGACGCCATCCTGTTCGATCACCAGCTGGGTGGCGCCCCCCGATTCGATGCCCTGCTGCTGCTGATGCCCAAGGCCAAGGCCGAGGCGCAATACCTGCTGGCCATGATGACGCCGCTGCTCGAAAGCGGGGCCGACCTGTTCCTCGCCGGCGAGAACCGGGGCGGCATCAACGGAGCAGACAAGCTGCTGGCACCTTATGGCGAGAAACCGATCAAGCGCGACTCTGCGCGCCGCTGCTCTCTCTACCACGGCACGCTCGACAAACCGGTCGTCCCCTTCGAGCTGGACGCCTGGTTCAGTCGCTATGAGTGCCAGGCGGGCGACACCACCCTGACCGTCATGGCCCTGCCCGGGGTCTTCAGTGCAGACGGCCTGGATCTCGGCACCCAGATGCTGCTGGCGAGCCTCCCCCCCGTGACGGGCAAGCTGCTCGACTTTGGCTGCGGCGCCGGCGTCATCGGTTCCGTGCTGGCCAAGCGCAACCCGGCCCTGGCCGTCACCATGGTGGATATCAATGCACTGGCACTGGAGTCCAGCCGCCGAACCCTGGCGGTCAACGGTCTGAGCGGACGTGTTCATGCCTCCGATGTCTATTCCGACATTGCCGAAACATTCCAACAGATTGTCTCGAATCCCCCCTTCCATGCCGGGCTCAAGACCTTCTACGCCGCCACCGAAACCTTCCTGGCAAAGGCACCTGAGTACCTGACCGCAAATGGCGCCCTGACCATAGTCGCCAATGCCTTCCTGCGATACCAGCCTATACTGGATGCGCACTTCAAACAGACCGAGGTGATCGCGGGCGATGCCAAATTCAAGGTCTATCTGAGCAAAGTTTAAAGAAGTGCAACGGTTGTAATAAAACAAGTAGAGAGTGCCAGACGGGATCTGTTAAGGTGCCAAGAAAACGTTTACCTCCCCTTTAGGGATGTTTTTTTCGCAGCGACATGAAAACCTTTTCAACATCATGATCTCAGGGAGAGAACGACGATGGCAGGCATACTCACCATGATACTGGCAGGCGGTGAAGGTACCCGACTGCAACCGCTGACCACCACCCGCAGCAAACCCTCCGTACCCTTTGGCGGCAGTTACCGGTTGATCGACTTCGTGCTCAACAACTTCGTCAACGCCGACTTCCTGCGCATCTATGTACTCACCCAGTTCAAGTCCCAGTCCCTTTACCTGCACATGAAGAAGGGCTGGAACATCGTCGGCATCACGGATCGCTTCATCGACCCCATTCCGGCCCAGATGCGAATGGGCAAACGCTGGTATGACGGCACCGCAGACGCCATTTACCAGAACCTGCGCTTCATCGAGATCTCCGACCCCGAGCACGTCTGCATCTTCGGCTCCGATCACATCTACAAGATGGACGTGAGCCAGATGGTGAGCTTCCACAAGCAGAAAGCGGCCGCCCTGACCGTCGCTGCCCTGCGCATGCCCATCGAGGAAGCAAGCGCCTTCGGGGTGATCGAGGTTGATCAGGAAGGGCGCATGATTGGCTTTGAAGAAAAGCCCCGTCACCCGAAACACATCCCCGGGGATCCCACCCAGGCGCTGGTCTCCATGGGCAACTACATCTTCGAGACCGAGGCCCTCTATCGGGAGCTCAAGCGGGATGCCGCCGAGGAGAACTCCAGTCACGATTTCGGCAAGGACATCATTCCCAGCCTGTTCCCCCGTGCCCCCGTCTATGTCTACGACTACAGCACCAACGTGATCCCGGGCGAGAAGCCCAATGTCTACTGGCGCGATGTGGGGACGCTCGACTCTTACTGGCAGGCGCACATGGACCTGGTGGCCGACGATGCCCCCTTCTCTCTCTACAATCGCAAGTGGCCGCTGCACACCCATTACCCGCCCCTGCCCCCCGCCACCTTCATCGATACCGACGACTGCAAGGTCAAGATCGCCAACTCCCTGATCTCCGGTGGCTGCTTCATTCAGGGCAGCCAGATCCAGCGATCCATACTGGGATTTCGCTGCAACATAGGCCCCTGCAGCCACATCAGTGAATCCGTGCTGCTGGGGGATGTGAGAATCGGCGAAGGTTGCTCCATTCGCCGCGCCATCATCGACAAAAACGTTGAAATTGCACCCGGCACCGTGATCGGTGAGAATCTGGACCATGACAGAGAGCGGTTTACCGTATCCGAAGGCGGTATCGTCGTGGTACCTAAGGGAGCAAGAGTTGGCTATTAACCCACTGAAAATCCTGTTTGTAGCCTCGGAGGTTGAGGGGCTGGTGAAGACCGGGGGCCTGGCGGATGTGGCCAAGGCCCTGCCGCAGCATCTCGCCCGTCAGGGGCACGATGTGCGCATCATTATGCCCTTCTACAAGACCATCAAGCGCCGGGACGAGGCCACCCTCCTCGCCTCGCGCTGGCTCCCCACCCCCCAGGATCGCAGTGATATCAGCTATCGCATCCATCAGCTGGAACTGGACGGGATCTGCGTCTATCTGCTCGATTGCCCGCACTATTTCGACCGCCCCCAGCTCTATGCCGAGAACAACCAGGCCTATCCGGACAACGGCGAGCGCTTTGCCTTTCTGGCCGCGGCGGCCCTGCATGCGTGCGAACAGCTGGGTTTCGCTCCCGACATCGCCCACTGCAACGACTGGCACACCGGCCTGCTGCCGCTGCTGTTGAAAACCCGTCACGCCCACAACCCTTTCTTCCAGCATACCCGCAGCGTGATCAGCATTCACAACGCGGCCTTTCAGGGGGTATTCGAGCGCCAGCAGTTCTGGGCCGTGCCCGAGATTGCCGACTACGAACAGCGCATCAGCTACGACTACGGCCACGTCAACCTGCTCAAATGCGGCGTGCTCTATGCCGACAAGATCAACGCGGTCAGCCCCAACTATGCCAGCGAATTGCTGACTCACCTAGGTGCCCACGGCATGGCCAGCATCTTCCAGCAGCGGGCGGCGGATCTGCGCGGTATCCTCAACGGCTGTGACTATCAGGACTGGGATCCGGCGTTCGACGACTTTCTGCCGGCTACCTATGACGTCGACAACCTGGCCGGCAAGCGCATCTGCAAGCAGAGCCTGCAACAGGAAACCGGCCTGCCGGTGGTGGATCTGCCCATCTATGGCATGGTGTGCCGGCTGACCGAGCAGAAGGGCGTTCACCTGCTACTGCCGGTGCTGGACAAGTTTCTGCATCACAAGGTGCAGGTGGTGATCGTCGGCTCGGGAGATCCCTCCCTCGCAGCTCAGTTGCAGACTCTGGCGCAACAATTCCCGGACCGGCTCGCCTTCATCAACACCTATGACGACCGGCTCGCTCATCTGGTGGAAGCGGGTGCCGACTTCTTCCTGATGCCTTCCCTGTTCGAACCGTGTGGACTCAACCAGATGTACAGCCTGGCCTATGGCACCCTGCCGCTGGTGCGGGCCGTCGGCGGCCTGAAAGATACAGTGGTGGACTGGGATGCCGACCCGGAGCACGCAACCGGCTTCTGCTTCAACGATCCCACTGCCAGCACCTTGCTCGATGCCATGCGCCGCAGCCTGCTCTACTACCTGCAGGATCCCGAGCAGTTTGCCCGTGTGCAGCACCACGCCATGAACACCCGCTTCGACTGGGCAGACTCCGTCATCCTGTACGAACAGATGTATCAGGATGCGCTGGCCACCGTCTGACGCCGATTGCTGAAGTTTTGTGCCCTTGGCACGCCTTTATCCGTCAACAGCGAAAAAAGTCCCCTTTGGCTGTTGACGCCCCCCCAAAACTCTATAGAATCCCCCACCGCAGTGATGCGAAGGTGGCGGAATTGGTAGACGCGCTAGCTTCAGGTGTTAGTGTCCCACGGATGTGAGGGTTCGAGTCCCTCTCTTCGCACCAT
>NZ_JAPDBZ010000010.1:0-57530 GCF_027705505.1 Aeromonas sp. QDB56 | reverse complement strand
GGATCATGCCGCCCCGTTCCCCGGTAATGGACATGGGCTTATGCAACTGGAGCGAAATTAGGATCAGCTATTTAGCCAGCCCCCTTGTTTTTCATCGGACATATTTTAGGCACAGGGCTTGCAAGAGCCTGTGCAATGAATGGAGAGGTGTAAGGGCTGTAACGTGGAAAACACATCGTCATTGAACGGCTTCGGACATGGCATAGAGCAGTGGGTACAGCAGATGGAGCGGCTTGCGCCCTTGACCGGGCAGGACCGCTATCAGCAGATAGAGCAGTTGCTGGGGCAACGGGATCTTGACGCCCTGCTGGCAATCTTTGCCGAGCGGGTGGCAAACATTGTCCGGATCCACTCGCTCCAGTTCGACTGTGGCCAGCCCCACCCCCTCATCTCGCACCCGCCCCAGGCCAGGCTGACCCTGCATGCCTATCGCTTCGAGCTGCGGGGACGACACGAGCAGTTGCTCGGCCAGTTGCACTACGAGCTGGAGCACCCTCTGAGCGACGGCCAGAGGCGGTTGCTTGAGCAATATCATCAGCTGTTCAGCCTCCCCCTGCCCCTCTATCTGCGGCTGGATCGGCTGGAGCAGCAGGTGCGGCTAGACCACCTGACCGGGCTTGGCAATCGCGCCTACTTCGACGAGGCCATTGGCCGGGCGGTGGAGCAACACAGCCGGGAACCCCACGGCCTGGTGCTGGTGCTGCTGGATCTCGACAGATTCAAGCAGGTCAATGACACCTGGGGCCACCCGGTGGGCGACCTGGTGCTAAGCCGCTTCGCCCAGTTGCTGCAGGGGTGCATTCGCGGGACGGATCAGGCGTTTCGCCTCGGCGGGGACGAGTTTGCCCTGCTGCTGCAACCAGCGGACCCCGAGGCCTGGCGCCCGGTCTGGCTGCGGTTGCAACATGTGCTCCACAGCCACAAGGAGCTCAGCGCCTTCTCTGTGGGGTGCAGCCTGGGAGCCGCCAGCTGGCAGTCTGGCATGGATGTGCAGCGCCTCTACGAGACGGCCGATACCCATCTCTACGCCCGCAAGAAAGCCGGGAGCTCCGGCCTGCCCGAATAGGGCATCCCCCTTCCCCTCCCGGCCCCCTGTCACTCTGCGATGTCAATCCGCATCCTGGGGGACGGGGGGCCGCCACTCCCACGCCACCCCCTCTTCTGGCGCCAGAAATCCGTCGCAGACAAAGAGCCCGGCCACCAGAGCCACCTGTTCACCGTAGTAGAGGATGGGAATGCGCCCCCGCTGCCAGGAGGGCACCCCGTACTCTTGCAGCAGCTTCTTGAGCCGCCGACTGCCCACCCGCCCCACCGGTTTCAGCATGACGCCGGGGGCGACCTGAAAACGCACCGAGAGCAGCTCGTCCCCCCTCGGTGTCCGCAACCCTTCGCCATCCGTTCTCCAGAGCCTGAACTGCCCGAGCCCGTCCGGCAGGGTGAGCGTCTCTTCCATCCGGATGGGCAGCACCTCCTCGCGGGGGGCGAGATCTGGCGCTATCAGGTACAGGCGCCCCTGATAGCGGCGGCACGCCAACCCTTGCAGGCTCAGCCTGGGGTTGGCGTCATCGCGCGCCAGCGCCACCTCCTGCCACAGCAGGCCCAGCAGCTCGCGGGAGGGCATCTCTCCCCCCTGGCGGCGGATCCAGTGGCGCAGCAGGTTGTTGCGCCGCACGGGGGAGAGGGAGAGGAGTCCGTCAATGCGCAGCCCTTCTCCCTCACCCACCGCCTGCCAGTCCGCCTCGGCCAGCTCGCTGATAAGCGCCTCCTGCTCGGCGCACAGGGCCATGGTGCGCGCCGTCGTCCGGGCCATGGCGGGCCAGCGGTCCTTGAGCAGGGGAATAATCTGCTGGCGCAGGAAGTTGCGGTCATAGCTCGGGTCCTCGTTGCTCTCATCCTCTACCCAGCCATAAGGAAGTGACTGTGCGGCTTGCGCCAGCTCGGCCCGGCTCATATCGAGCAAGGGGCGCAACAGATGGCCTGCGGCAAAAGGCTGGCTCGCCACCATACCCGCCAGCCCGCGCAGACCGGCACCCCGCTTGAGCGCCAGCAGCAGGGTCTCCAGCTGATCGTCCTGATGGTGAGCGGTGAGCAGCCACTCCCCCTCCCCCAGGTGGGCGGCGAGTCGCTCATAACGCGCCGCCCGCGCCTGGGCCTCCAGGCTCTCCCCGTTGCCCCGACAGAGCTGCACCCGCTCCACGATGAGGGGCACCGCCAGTTGCCGGCACACCCCTTCGCAGTGAGCCACCCAGTGGTCGGCATGTGGGCTCAGGCCGTGATGAACGTGCAGGGCGTTCAGGGCGAGGCCGTGGGCGCGTGCAAAACGGGCCGCCAGCACCAGCAAGACGGTGGAGTCGAGCCCGCCGCTGAAAGCCACCAGCAGACCGCGGGAACCTTCCGGCGCGGGCAGGGTCTGACAAAAACGAGAATAAATACGAGAAATCATAGGCTTCCCCAATACGACCAGGCCGATCTTAGCAGAGTCGGGCTTATCAAGCGCTAACCCGGCTGCTAGAGTGAATCGCTCCCTGCGTGGGCAAGGAAGCCATATAACCCGAATTGGAATAAAACCATAATGAACAACAAGAAACACATCCTGGCCACCCTCGTCGGGCTGGCCCTGCTGGCCGGTTGCAGTCAGGCACCGAGCCAACCGGACAAACACTCCGGCCTTGCGCTGGCCAACATGGACACCAGCGTCAAGCCTGGTGACGACTTCTTCCGCTACGTGAACGGCCACTGGCTCGCCACGGCCAAGATCCCCGATGACAGGCCCGCCGACGGCGCCTTCTACCTGCTGCGGGACAAATCCCTGGCGGACGTGCGAGTGCTGGTGGAGGGGCTGGATGGCAAAGCCGCTGCCGGCACCCCGGCCCAGCAGATCCACGACCTCTACCAGAGCTATCTGGATCAGGCCGCCCGCAACGCCAAGGGCACCACGCCCCTGCTGCCGATGCTGAGCGAGATAGAGCAGATCCGCACACCGCAGGATCTCGCCCGGGCCTTCGCCCAGAGCGCCCGCACCGGTGGCGGCTCCCCCTTCGGTTTCTGGATTGACGCCGACGCCAAGGCCCCTGACAGCTATGCCGTCTACCTCTACCAGGCCGGCCTCGGCCTGCCGGATCGGGACTACTACCTCAAGCGCGACCCCAACAGCCAGGCGCTGCTGCACAAGTACGAGCAACACATCGCCGCCATGCTGACCCGCTTCGGTGAGACGGATGCCCAGGCCAAGGCGAAACGCATCCTGGCCCTCGAGACCAGGCTCGCCCAGATCCAGTGGGACAACGTGGCCCTGCGAGACAGAGAGAAGAACTACAACAAGGGGCCGGTGAGCGAGCTGGGGCGCCTCGCCCCCGCCATCGACTGGGACGCCTACCTGGCCCAGGCTGGCCTTGCGGGGCAGCAGAGCCTGGTCATCGGCCAGCCCACCTACCTCTCGGCCCTGAACGAGGTGATGCAGCAGACCCCGGTCGCTGACTGGCAGGCCTACCTCAAGTGGCAGCTCATCACCGATTACGCCCCCTACCTCGACAGCCAGACCGATGCCCAGAATTTTGCCTTCTTCGGCACCGCTCTTAGCGGCACGCCCAAGCAGCGCGCCCCCTGGGAGCGGGCCCTTGGGGTACTGGACAACAATCTTGGGGAGGCGGTGGGCAAGCTCTATGTCGAGCGCTACTTCCCGCCTGCGGCCAAGGCCCGTATGGAGCAGCTGGTGGAGAACCTGCGCACCGCCTACGGCCAGAGCATCCAGGAGCTGGACTGGATGTCCCCGGCCACCAAGACCCAGGCCCTCGAGAAGCTCGCCAAGTTCAGACCCAAGATAGGCTACCCGGACAAGTGGAAGGACTACAGCGCCATCACCATTCGCCCCGACGATCTGGTGGGCAACCTGCAGCGGGCCCGCGCCTTCGAATACGCTGACAACCTGGCGCGCCTCGGCAAGCCGGTCGATCGGGACGAGTGGCACATGTCGCCCCAGACGGTGAACGCCTACTACAACCCGAGCAACAACGAGATCGTCTTCCCGGCCGCCATTTTGCAGCCCCCCTTCTTCGACATGACGGCGGACGATGCGGTCAACTACGGCGCCATCGGCGGGGTGATCGGCCACGAGATGGGCCACGGTTTTGATGATCAGGGGGCCAAATCCGACGGTGACGGCGTGATGCGTGACTGGTGGACGCCGGCGGATCTCAAGGAGTTTCGCTTCCGCACCAGCCGGCTGGTGGCCCAGTACAACCGCTTCGAGCCCATCAAGGGACAGTACGTCAACGGCCAGTTTACCCTGGGGGAGAACATCGGCGATCTCGGCGGCCTCACCATCGCCCACAAGGCCTACCTGCTCTCCCTGGATGGCAAGGAGGCCCCGGTGCTGGACGGTTTTACCGGCGAGCAGCGCTTCTTCCTCGGCTGGGCCCAGGTGTGGAAGGGCATGTATCGCCCCGAGCTGATGCAGATGCTGCTCGCCTCGGATCCCCACTCGCCGCCGGAATACCGGGTCAACGGCGTGGTACCGAACATCCCCGCCTTCTACGAGGCGTTCAAGATCCAGCCCGGCGACAAGCTCTATCTGGACCCGGCCAAACGGGTCAAGATATGGTGATGACAACCCGGGCAGGGGGCGGCCGACCAGCGGCACCCTGCCCGCTTCCGACGTGGCAGGGAAGCGTCCCCTGCCCGTCACAGACACACAAGCAGCAACAAGGGTCCTCTCCATGAAAGCCTTATTACTTACTCTCGGCCTGCTCAGCCTGCCCCTCGCCAGCCAGGCGGCGGACGGCTTCTTCAAACAGCTGACACTTCCCTCCGGCCAGGTGGTGACCGTCAGCGAAGGGCGCGGCGAGCCTGCCTCCACCGGCAGCTACGACGTGCGCCTCTACTCCGGTGCCAACCCCCAGTTTCCGCTGGATCAGTTCATCGACGGCAAGGTGCTGCCGCGCGATGGCAGCATCAAGGAAATCAAGCTGCTGGATCTCAACGGCGACAAGCAGCCTGAAGTCATCGTCGTGGTGGAGAGCGCCGGCAGCGGCAGCTACCTGAGCGCCGACGCCCTCACCATCAATCCCCAGGAGGGGGTGGAGAGCTTCAACCACGTGGAGGGACTGGCCCCCAGTGACGATGTGATTGAGGCCCTCAAGACCCCCGCGCCTGACAACCCCCACGCCCCGTATCACGGGGCGTTTTTTTACCCCGCACCTACCGATGCGGTGCCCACGGCCCCCCACAGGGCGGATGGACGCCTGTTTTTTTCTGTGCCTATAATCGCCGCACCCTGCCATAACGAAACACAAGGAGGTAAAAAATGGTTATCCAAGCGTGTCCGATGTTCTCGGCTCGCCTGTTCGGCACATTCAAGTGCTCTTGCCTGCATACCATCGCGCTGCGATAGCGGGTTCGAGCAAAGCCGACTCCCTTCCATACCGAGACCTTTCTCGACTCTGCCGTTGTCGCCAGCGCTCCTGATGACAGGGATTTCCTATCCCGCGATTTAAGAGAGCAAGAGCATGACAACCCTGATGAGTACCCATTCCCTGCAGATGAGTGCGGGGCACCTTCCCTTATTTGACCACCTCGAACTCGGCATTCGCGCAGGCGACCGACTCGGCCTGATTGGCGCCAAAGGCTGCGGCAAGAGCACATTGCTCGCGCTGCTGGCGGGCGAGCGCACGCCCCAGGCCGGCCGGGTCGTGCAGGCCGCCGCCTGCCGCTGCGAGTTCGTGGCCCAGCAACTGCCCGCCGGGCTTTCCACCCTCAGCACCCGCGCCGTGCTGCTGGATGCCCTGGGCAACGACCCCGCCGCCGAATGGCAGGTGGACAAGCTGCTGGCCGAACTGCAGCTGGAGGCCCAGGCCACGTTGCCGGTCAGTGCACTGAGCGGTGGCCAGCACAGCCGGCTGCAGATAGGGCGCGCTCTGCTGCGCCAACCCAACCTGCTGCTGCTCGATGAGCCCAGCAACCACCTGGACTTGCCCGCCTTGCTCTGGCTCGAGCAGTTTCTGCTGGGCTGGCGCGGCGCCTTCGTGCTGGTTTCCCACGACGCTCGCCTGCTGGACCGCGTCACGGCTCAGACCCTGATCCTGCGAGACGGCCAGTTGCAGCGCTTCGCCCTGCCCTGCAGCCAGGCCAGGGCGGCGCTGGCTGCCGAGGATGAGCAGGCCCGCCTGCGCCGGGCGGACGAGCAAAAGGAGATAGACCGCCTGAGCGCCAGCAGCAAGCGCCTCGCCATCTGGGGGCGGGAGCATGACAACGAGAAGCTGGTGCGCCAGGCCAAGTCCATGGAAAAACGCATCGCCCGCCTGCAGGAGGAGCAGAGCCAGGTGGCGGCGCTGGCCCCCTGGCGGCTCGAGCTGCGCGGAGTGAGCCTGCCTGCCGACACCCTGCTGCGATTGGAGGCCCTCGACGTATCGCCGGCACCGGCACTGCCACCGCTGCTGCGTGCCGAGGGACTCTGGCTGCGGGCCGGGGACAGGGTCGCCCTGCTCGGTGCCAACGGCACCGGCAAGTCCTCCCTGCTGCGCCAGTGCTGGCGCGAACTGACAGACCTGAGTCCGCAGGCGGGCTGGTACTGCCACCCCGGCGCGAGCATCGCCTATTACGATCAGTCCCTGCAGCAGCTGGCTGACGACGCCACCCTGAGCGACGCGCTGTACCCCCTGGCCCCTCTGCCTGAGGTGACGCGGCGACAGGCGCTGATCCGGGCAGGCTTCCCCTATGCCCGCCACGGCCAGCAGGTGCACACCCTGAGCGGGGGCGAGCGGGCACGGTTGCTGTTCCTCGCCCTGTCCCTCGGCAGCCACCACATGCTCTGGCTCGACGAACCCACCAATCACCTGGATCTGGCGGGCAAGGAGGAGCTGGCCGACGCCATTGCGGCCTTCCCCGGGGGCGTGCTGCTGGTCTCCCACGACCGGGAGCTGATCGAGCGCAGCTGCAACCGCTTCTGGCTGATAAAGGACGGGCGCATCCAGGAGGCCCACAGTGCCGCGCGGGCCTATGCCGAGCTGCTGGGCGATGCCCCCTTGCCGCAGGCGGGCAGCCCGGCTCGATCAGGTGACCCGCAGACCGCGGCCTCCACGGGGGATGACGAAGAGGCGCTGCTGGCGCGCTGGTATGAGCTCGATGCCCTGCTCGCCGCCGATCTGGCCCGCAAGCCCAGGCACCAGACCCCGCGCCTGCAGCAGCAGTGGCGTGACGAGCTGGCGCGCCTTGCCGAGCGGCTCGGGTTTGCCTGACGCCAGCCCGGATCATCCATCTCTTGTTACGCAACACACGCGGCCAGCCACGGCTGGCCGCAAGGAGTCATCATGACATCAGCACCACCCCACATCAGGCCGGATCCCGTCACCGACACCGACCTGCCTCACATCTATCGCGGCCTCTCCGATCCCCAGGTCGTCGCCTACTACGGCGTCAGCTACGACAGCCTGGCGGCATGCCGGGCACAGATGGATTGGTATGCCGAGCTGACCCGCACCGGCCGTGGCGCCTGGCACCTCATTCGCGACCGGCACACGGGCGAACCGCTGGGGGCCATCGGCTACAACGATGCCGACCCGACTCACCGGTGTGCCGAGCTGGGCTACTGGCTCTATCCCGAACACTGGGGCAAGGGGGTGATGAGCGCGGCGCTGCAACTCTGGCTGCCGCTCACTTACCGCACCACCGACCTGCACCGGCTGCTGGCAGTGGTGGAGGAGCCCAACCGCCCCTCCGCCCGCCTGCTGGAGCGGGCCGGTTTTCACTACGAGGGCACGGCGCGGGAGTGCGAGCGCAAGGGGGATGGATTCATCTCCCTGCGCCACTACGCCATCTTGCGCAGCGACCTGCCCGCCAGCCTGTGACCCGCAACAACAAGCCCCGCACTGCGGCAATGCTGTTCAGATAAGCACATTTTTGACTAATTATTCATAAATGCGACTTGAGTTGGGGGAGCAAGGCTGTTTCCAGTCGATGTTCCTTCAGCCTTTATCCAGCGTGGCTTGCAATAGAAAGAGGGAGGCATCATGCCTCCCTCATTTTTAGCCCTGATACTACGTGGACTGGAACTCAAATTCTCTTAAGTGAACAGCATTGCCGCACTGCGGGGCTTTTTTCGGGAGTTACTTGATGGCGCAGACACCCTCATCGGACGCCGAGCGGCGGCGTCTGCGCCGCCACAGGGAGAAGCCGCCATACCCCAGGCTCAGCACGACGGCATAGAGCACCTGAGTGGCGAGGGCCAGCAGCACCAGGGTGCAGAGCAGCACGCTGAGGCCCGCCAGCCCCTTGCCGGTCCCCGACAACAAGCGCCAGCCGGCCGCCATGCAGAGCAGATAGACCAGCACGAAGTTGCCATTGGCGTAGCGGATCAGCGCATCGAGGGGCAGACGCAGCCAGAGGATCAGGGTGATGGAGACGAAACAGATGGCGAGCACCCAGGCAAGGGCATGCAGGGGAGCGCCCCGGGCCGAGAGGCGAGAGAGGGAGACCGGCAGTTTGCCCTCCCGCGCCATGCTCCAGATAAGGCGCGCAAAACCTTGCAGGTAGATGTTGATGCTGGCGAAGCAGGAGAGATAGCCCAGCACCGCCACCAGCCACTTGGCGGTGGGGCCGAACAACAGGGAGAGCAGGGCCGGAATGGCGGTGGCATTGGTCGCCTCGTCCCCGTAGAGGTCATATTTGAGCACCACCAGCGAGTGAACCCAGTAGATGAGCCCCGCCAGCAGCACGCCCCCCAGCAGGGCAAGGGGGTAGTCCCGCTCTGGCCGCTTGAACTCCTCCCCCATGTGGGCGAAGGCCTCGAGCCCCACGAAACACCAGAACATCACCGCCAGCGCCGAGCCCATGGCGGGCCATTCGCTCGCCGTTGGCAGAGGCTGGGCGGCATCGCGCCAGCTGAGATCCCCCTTGACCCAGATAAGCAGGGTGAGCCCCAGAATGGCCAGGGCGATCAGCAGTTGCAGGTTGCCGGAGGAGCGCGCTCCCCGCAGCCCCAGCAGAAAGACCCCGAGCAGGGTGAGCAGCTGGATACCCCAGAGGGTCCACTCCCCCATGTCGAACAGGGCGTGCCAGAAACCGGCGGCGATGGTGAGGGCGGCAGGCAGGCCCACCGGCAGCACCGCCAGAAACAGGAAAGCGGAGAAGCGCTCGGCGCCGTTGCCAAAGGCGAGGCCAATCAGATGGGGGGCGCCCCCCGCGTGGGGATAACGCCGCCCGAGGCGGGCGAAGGTAAAGGCGATGGGCAGCACCAGGGCAATCAGCAGCAACCAGGCCCACAGCGACGCCCCTCCCGCCAGCGAGGCGGCGGTGGCCGGTACCACGAAGATCCCGGTACCGAGCAGGGAGGTGGCGAGCAGCCCCATCCCCTGCCAGAGCCCGAGATCCTTTTTCAACCCAGACATATCCTGTTGTCCCGTCTAGAAAAACATCCCGCCATGTTAGGCCGCCACCACCGCTTTGTTAAGCATTTGTGCCCATAAAAAAACCGCCCCGGGGGGCCAATGCTGTTCACTTAAGAGAATTTGAGTTCCAGTCCACGTAGTATCAGGACAAAAAAGCGAGGGAGGCATGATGCCTCCCTCTTTCTATTGCAAGCCCCGCTGGATAAAGGCTGGAGGAAGATCGACTGGACACAGCCTTGCCCCCTCAACTCAAATCCAATTTATGAATAATCAGTCAAAAAAGTGCTTATCTGAACAGCATTGCCCCGGGGGGCGGCTTTCTCACAGGGATGAACGCTGTCATCAGGCAATCAGCTTGTAGATGATACCGGACATGGCGATGAGGCCGATGAGGGTGACGAAGCCGTTGCTGAGGTTGCCGGCATATTTGCGCATGGCCGGCACCTTGGCGATGGCGTACATCGGCATCAGGAAGAGCAGCATGGCGATGATGGGGCCGCCCAGATCTTCAATCATGCCGAGGATGCTCGGGTTGATGGTGGCCACGGCCCAGGTGGTCAGGATCATGAAGACCGCGGTCACCTTGTTCAGCTGCTTGACGTCGACGTTCTTGCCCTTCTCGCGCAGGGACTTGGCCATCAGGCCGTTCATGCCCTCTTGCGCACCCAGGTAGTGACCCAGGAAGGACTTGCTGATGGCAACCATGGCGATGAGCGGTGCCACGGTGGCGATCACCGGGTTGTCGAAGTGGTTGGCCAGGTAGGAGAGGATGGAGATGTTCTGCTCCTTGGCCGCCGCCAGGTCAGCCGGGGAGAGGCTCAGCACGCAGCTGAACACGAAGAACATCACCGTCATCACCATCATGACGTGGGCGCCCAGCAGGATGTTGCTGCACTTCTTCTCGGCGTTGGCGCCGTAGCGGCCTTTGTTGTCCACCGCGAAGGAGGAGATGATCGGGGAGTGGTTGAAGGAGAACACCATCACCGGGATGGCCAGCCACAGGGTCTTGATGAAGTCGCCATTGAAGGCCTCACCCAGCGCCGGGGCTTCGGTGATGATGGCACCGTTCCAGTGCGGGATCAGGTAGAGCGCCAGGCCCATCAGAGTGACCACGAACGGGAAGACCAGCACGCTCATCGCCTTGACGATGACCTGGCCGCCCAGACGAACGATCGCCATCAGACCCAGGATCAGCACCAGGGAGAGGATGGCACGGGGAGGTGCCGTCATACCCAGTTGGTGCACCATCAGGCTCTCGACGGTGTTGGTGATGGCCACGGAGTACATCAGCAGGATGGGGTAGATGGCGAAGAAGTAGAGCAGGGTGATGAACTTGCCTGCGGTCTTGCCGAAGTGCTCTTCCACCACCTCGGTGATGTCGCCGTCACGGGTGGAGCCGGACAGCACGAAGCGGGTCAGGCCACGGTGGGCGAAGAAGGTCAGCGGCAGGGCCAGGATCAGCATGGCGACCAGCGGCCACAGGCCACCGACACCGGCATTGATCGGCAGGAAGAGGACACCGGCGCCGATGGCGGTACCGTACAGACCCAGCATCCAGACCACGTCGGCCTTGTTGATGCCACGGGAGGAGGCTTTGCTCAAGCTGCCTTCAACTGCAATGTTCATGTCAGACATAGGGGTATTCCTGTCATCAAGGAAAGTGGGATCTTAACTTGTCAGTGGGCCTGGGCCCGGTTCCTTTCCCTGGAACTCCAGCTATTCGTCCTGTTTGTTCCTCCGCCCCGGCCATCCGGCCGCCACTCCCTGTGGCAACCTGATTGCAACAAACACGGGCGGGGAGTCGTAATACAGAGGGGATCGTGCTCGCTCGTTAACAACGGGATAACGCTCACCTCATCCGATGAGATGACTCTAGTTAAAAGGCCCTATTAATCACAGCGTTTATTTGAATTAATCAACCAAAGTTTGATTGGAATCGCCTTTCCGTCGCTTCAGATCACACTTGAATCGCCATATTGCGATTTTTTTTTAACATATAAACTTTTTGGTGTGATCCACCTCACCCTTGAAACGCGCAACAATTTTGTCACAACCCCCTCATTGCCCCCCGATTGTCTCCCGTCGCCCCATGGCGTACCCTTTGTGTCCGCCCCTTTTCTGCGTACCGACCATGACCCTCTCCCGCACCGATCTCGCCGAGCTGGCCGTGTTTGCCGCCGTCGCCCGTCACCGCAGTTTCAGCAAGGCCGCCCTCGAGCTCGGGGTCTCCGCCTCGGCCCTGAGTCATGCCCTCAAAGGGCTGGAGAGTCGCCTGGCCGTCAGGCTGCTCAATCGCAGCACCCGGGCCGTGGTGCCGACCGAAGCGGGCGAACGGCTGCTGGCCCAGGTGCTGCCAACCCTGGGGCAGCTGGAGGCGGCGCTGGCGGAGCTGACGCGCCACGCGGGCGAACCCGTGGGCAGGCTCAGGCTCTGTGCCCCCCGAGCCGCCATCCAGGAGGTGCTGGCCCCGGTACTCATCGACTATCTGGTGAGCTACCCGCGCATGCAGGTGGAGGTGGAGGAACTGGAGCTGATGCCCCGCCTCATCGAGGATGGCTACGACGCCGCCCTCTTTTACGGCGACCTGCTGCCCCAGGAGATGATCTCGGTTCCCCTGGGCCCGCAGCAGCGCTATCTGGTGGTGGGCTCCCCCGACTATCTGGCGCGGCGTGGCACCCCTCGCCACCCCTCGGATCTGCGCCAGCACGACTGCATCGGCTACCGGCTCACGCCCCATCACCACTATCGCTGGGCCTTTGCCGCCGAGGGGGAGCTGCTGGAGATCGAAGTGACGGGCCCGCTCACCACCAGCACGCCTGCGCTCTACCTGGGGGCGGCCGAGGCGGGGCTCGGGCTCGCCTACTGCCACGAAGGGGAGGTGTTCGACGCCCTGGCATCGGGGCGGCTGGTGAGCGTGCTGGATGACTGGAGCCCCAGCTTTGCCGGGTTCAACCTCTTCTATCCGGGCCGGCACCAGCTGGGGCAAGGGCTGCGAGCCCTGATCGACATGCTGAAGGAGTATCACAGGATCCGTTGATTGATGAAATTTATTCAGCAATTCATCAAATGAAAGCCTGATTATCAATTAAACCATAAGAAACTAGACTGTCTGCTCGATTCCGGCCCTTTTCCCGAGTACAGATATGTCCGCCTACTTCCGCCTGCGTCAACGGGCCATGGCCCGCCGTTTCTGGGGCTATGCCCTCCCCTCCGTCATGGCCATGCTGGTCTCCGGCGCCTACTACCTGGTAGACGGCATCTTCGTCGGCCACTACGTGGGGGCCGCCGGCCTTGCCGGCATCAACCTGGTCTATCCGGTCATCATGGTGCTCATCGGCCTCGCCGCCATGATCGCCATGGGGGCCGCCACCGCCATCTCCTTCCAGCAGGGCGCCAGGAACCTCGCTCTGGCCCGCCAGGCTCTGGTCAGCGCCCTCTGGCTGCTGCTGATCCTGGGCACGGTAGCGCCGCTGCTGCTGCACCACTGGCACACCGATATCCTGCAGGCCCTGGGAATGGCCCCCGGCACCGACACCTGGCAGCAGGCCAGCGACTACCTCACCTGGATTGGCGGTGGCACCCTGCTGCTCGCCAGCAACCTGGCGGTGCCCTACCTGCTTCGCAACGACGGCCGCCCTCGCCTCGCCATGGTACTGGTGAGCGGCGGCGCCCTCCTCAACATCCTGCTCAACTACATAATGGTGGGCCGGCTCGGGCTCGGCCTCACCGGCACGGCCCAGGCCACCCTCCTCTCGGAGGCCATGGTCAGCCTGCTCGGCCTGGGGTACTTCTTCACCCGCCACGCCCGGTTGCGGCTGACCTGGCGCCAGCTGGTGCCCCGCTTCCCGGCCATGCCCGGCCTGCTCTTCACCGGGCTGCCGAGCCTCATCGCCCAGTTCAACCTGGGGCTGCTGTTGCTGCTGCACAACAGCCAGCTGATGGTGCACGGTACGGTCAAGGATCTGGCGGGCTTCACCGTGGCGGGATACACGGAGGCAGTCTTCATCGTCATCCTGCAGGGACTGGCGTTTGGCATCCAGCCCCTGGTGAGCCAGGCAGCCGGGGCCGGGCGCCATCGCGACCTCCAGTTCCTGATGGCGATGGGGCTCAAGATCACCCTGGTCTATGGCCTGGGGGTCTGGCTGATTGTCCAGCTGCTGCCGCAGCCGGTCGCCATGCTCTACACCGGGGATCAGGACGCAGAGCTGCTCGCCGCCGCCATCAGCAGCCTGACCCTCAACCTCGCTGCCCTGCCCCTGGAGGGGATCGTCATGTTCGGCATCGTGCTGTTGCAGGCCATGGCCCGCACCCGCCAGGCCCTCGTCATCTCCGTGGCCAAGACGGTGCTGCTGCTGCCCCTCATCTTCCTGCTGCCCCTCTGGTGGGGACGCGACGGGGTCTTGATGGCCCAGCCCGCCACCGTGCTGCTGCTGACGCCCCCCCTGTGCTGGCTGCTGTGGCGGGAGTGGCGGGCCCTGAGCCCTGCCGGAGGGCGTGCTTCCGCCCCCATGCACCGGGCGTTGACCGCCCCCTGAGACCCGCCCCCGGCGTCCCCCCACAAACGTCGCCCATAAAAAAAGTCCCCGCATGCGGGCAATGCTGTTCACTTAAGAGAATTTGAGTTCCAGTCCACGTAGTATCAGGACAAAAAAGCGAGGGAGGCATGATGCCTCCCTCTTTCTATTGCAAGCCCCGCTGGATAAAGGCTGGAGGAAGATCGACTGGACACAGCCTTGCCCCCTCAATTCAAATCCAATTTATGAATAATCAGTCAAAAAAGTGCTTATCTGAACAGCATTGCCCGCATGCGGGGACTTTTTATTGGAAGCGCCAGATCAGCAGTAGCCGTAACCCAGCAGACGTTGGTAGCGCTGCTCCAGCAGTTGCTCGCTGTCGAGGGGGCGCAGGGCATCCAGATCCTGTTTGATGCGCGCTTTCAGGTGCTTGGCCATCTTCTCCACATCGCGGTGGGCACCACCGAGGGGCTCCTCGACGATGTTGTCGATGAGCTTCAGCTCCTTCAGGCGCTGGGCGGTAATGCCCATGGCATCCGCCGCCACCGAGGCCTTCTCGGCGCTCTTCCACAGGATGGAGGCGCACCCTTCCGGGGAGATGACGGAGTAGGTGGAGTACTGCAGCATGTTGACCCGATCGCCCACGCCGATGGCGAGGGCGCCGCCGGAGCCGCCTTCACCGATCACGGTGCAGACCACCGGCACGGTCAGGCCGGCCATGACTTTCAGGTTGCGGGCGATGGCTTCGGACTGGCCACGCTCCTCGGCACCGACGCCAGGGTAGGCACCCGGGGTGTCGATGAAGGTGATGATCGGCATCTTGAAGCGCTCGGCCATCTCCATCAGGCGCAGGGCCTTGCGGTACCCTTCCGGACGCGGCATGCCGAAGTTGCGCTTGATCTTCTCCTTGGTCTCGCGACCCTTCTGGTGACCGATGATCATCACGGGCTCGCCGTCGAGACGGGCGATGCCGCCGACGATGGCCTTGTCATCGGCATAGGCGCGATCCCCGGCCAGCTCGTCGAAATCGGTGAAGATCTGCTCGATGTAGTCGAGGGTGTAGGGGCGCTGGGGATGACGTGCCATCTGGGATACCTGCCAGGCCCCCAGATCGCCGAAGATCTTCTTGGTCAGCTCTTCGTTTTTCTTCTCCAGCCGGCGAATGTCTTCGCTGAGATCCACGGCACTGTTGTGCTCGCTCACATGGCGCAGTTCATCGATCTGTGCCTGCAACTCGGCGATCGGCTGTTCAAAATCCAGAAAAAGACTCATAGGGACAATAGATCCTCTAATCAAAAACCAATTCAACCCGCTCTCGTCCAAGCAGGACTCGCAAGTCATCTATCAGTTGATCGGTGGGCGTCACCCGCCACTCGGTACCGAGCGTCAATCGCACCCGGGAACCGGGGCGACGATAGTTTACCTGAACCGGACAGACTCCGGCACGGGCGGGCTCCAAAATCTCGCACAAACGCGGGAAAAAGCGCTCGTCAATGCGTTGTTCATCGAGGGAGATGCGGATTGCCCTGGCAAAACGCTCCCTCGCATCGTTGATATCCAGCAACTCGCGGGCCGACATTTTAAGGCCACCGGAGAAGTCATCAAAGCTGACCTGTCCAGAAACCACTAAAATACGGTCTTTTTGCATCAATTCTTCGTATTTTTCCAGCGCTTCACTGAAAAGGGTCACATCCAGACGGCCGGATCTGTCGTCCAGGGTGAAGATCCCCATCTTGTTGCCGCGCTTGGTCACCATGCTGCGCGCCGCGATCACCAACCCCGCCGCCGTGGTCACCGTATCCCGGGAGGTGGGATGCAGATCGCACAGTCGGCCCGAGGTGTAGCGCCGCAGCTCGCTGCTGTACTGGTTGATGGGGTGACCGGTGAGGTAGAGCCCCAGGGTCTCGCGTTCCCCTTCCAGCCACACCTTGTCAGGCCAGTGCGGCACGTTGGCGAACGCCTTCTTGACGTCGTCGATCTCTTCGGTGAGCACACCGAACATGTCGACCTGCCCCACCGCCTGGGCCTTGGCGTGCTGCTCGGCGGCGCGCATCGCCTCCTCCAGGGTCGCCATCAGGGCGGCGCGGTGGGGGCCGAGCCTGTCCATGGCGCCGGAGAGGATGAGCTTCTCCATCACCCGCTTGTTGAGCTTCTTGATGTCGACCCGGTTGCAGAAATCGAACAGATCGCGGAACGGACCGTCCCGATCCCGCGCCTCCAGGATCGCCTCGATGGGCCCTTCCCCTACCCCCTTCACCGCGCCGATGCCGTAGACGATGTGGCCGTCCTCGTTGACGCTGAAGCGGTAGCGACCGGTGTTGACGTCCGGCGGGATCACGGTCAGCCCCATGCGCTGACACTCGTCCACCAGGGTCACTATCTTGTCGGTGTTGTCCATGTCCGCGGTCATCACCGCCGCCATGAACTCCGCCGGGAAGTGGGTCTTGAGCCAGAGGGTCTGGTAAGAGACCAGCGCATAGGCAGCGGAGTGGGACTTGTTGAAGCCGTAGCCCGCAAACTTCTCCACCAGATCGAAGATCTTCATCGCCAGTTCGCCGTCGACGCCGTTCTTGACCGCCCCCTCCTCGAAGCCCGCCCGCTGCTTGGCCATCTCTTCGGGTTTTTTCTTGCCCATGGCCCGGCGCAGCATGTCCGCGCCACCCAGGGTATACCCCGCCAGGGTCTGGGCGATCTGCATCACCTGCTCCTGGTAGAGGATGATGCCGTAGGTGGGCTCGAGTATGGGTTTGAGGCTTTCGTGCTGCCACTTCTCGTCCGGGTAGGAGATGGCCTCCTTGCCGTGTTTGCGCTCGATGAAGTTGTCCACCATGCCCGACTGGAGCGGGCCCGGGCGGAACAGGGCCACCAGCGCGATCATGTCTTCGAAGCAGTCGGGCTGCAGCCGCTTGATGAGGTCCTTCATGCCGCGGGATTCGAGCTGGAACACCGCCGTGGTCTCGAAGCGCTGCAAGAGGGCGAACGACTTCTTGTCGTCGATGGGGATGGCGGCGATGTCGACCGGCGGCTTGCCCTCTTTGGCAAGACGGGGGTTTATCATGCCAAGGGCCCAGTCGATGATGGTGAGCGTTCGCAGCCCCAGGAAGTCGAACTTCACCAGGCCCGCGTACTCCACGTCGTTCTTGTCGAACTGGGTGACCGGATGATGCCCCTCGTCGTCGCAATAGAGCGGCGCGAAGTCGGTGATCTTGGTAGGCGCGATCACCACGCCACCGGCGTGCTTGCCGGCGTTGCGCACCACCCCTTCCAGGCGGCGGGCCATGTCGATGAGGTCCTTGACCTCCTCGTCTTGCTCGTAGAGCTCCGGCAACTTGGGCTCGGCTTCGAACGCCTTGGCCAGGGTCATGCCCGGATCCGGCGGGATCAACTTGGAGATGCGATCCACAAAACCGTAGGCGTGGCCCAGCACACGGCCGACGTCCCGCACCACCGCCTTGGCCGCCATGCTGCCGAAGGTGATGATCTGGGATACCGCCTCCCGGCCGTACATCTCGGAGACGTGATCGATCACCTCGTCGCGCCTGTCCATGCAGAAGTCGACGTCGAAGTCGGGCATGGAGACCCGCTCGGGGTTCAGGAAACGTTCGAACAGCAGGTCAAATTCCAGCGGATCCAGGTCGGTGATCTTGAGGGCATAGGCCACCAGCGACCCCGCCCCCGAGCCCCGGCCCGGACCGACGGGGATGCCGTTGTCCTTGGACCACTGGATAAACTCCATCACGATGAGGAAGTAACCCGGGAAGCCCATCTGGTTGATCACTTTGAGCTCGATGTCGAGACGCTCGTCATACTCGGGACGACGCTCGGCCCGCACCGCCGGATCCGGGAACAGGAAGGCCAGCCGCTCCTCCAGCCCTTCCTTCGACTTCATGACCAGGAAGTCTTCGGTGGTCATGTCGCCGGTGGGGAAGTTGGGCAGGAAATACTCGCCAAGGCGCACCGTCACGTTGCAGCGCTTGGCGATCTCCACCGTGTTTTCCAGGGCTTCCGGGATGTCGGCAAACAGCTCCGCCATCTCCTCCTGACTGCGCAGGTACTGCTGGGGGCTGTAGCGGCGCGGTCGGCGCTTGTCCATCAGGGTGTAGCCGTCGTGGATGGCGACCCGGATCTCGTGGGCATCGAAGTCATCGGCGGTGAGGAACACCACCTCGTTGGTGGCCACCACCGGCAGTTCGAACTCGCTGGCAATGGCCACCGCCATGTGCAGGTAGACCTCCTCGTCCGGGCGGCCGGTACGCAGCAGCTCCAGGTAGTAGGCATCCGGGAAATGGGTCTGGTAGAAGGCGAGGCAATGCTCCACCATCTGGCGGTTGCCCTTGAGCAGGAACTTGCCCACATCCCCCTCGCGCCCGCCGGAGAGGACGATCACCCCCTTGGCATGTTCGCCAAGCCAGGCCTTGTCGATGACGGGGCGCCCCTGCACATGACCGCGCTGATAGCCGCGGGAGATGAGCAGGGTGATGTTCTGGTAGCCGTCGTTGTCCATGGCGAGCAGGGTGAGGCGGAACTGCTCGTCCCCAAGCTCGTCGCTCTGCACCCAGAAATCCGCCCCGACCAGGGGCTTGATCCCCTTGCCGTGGGCAGAGCCGTAGAAGCGCACCAGGCCGCACATGTTCATCTGGTCCGTCAGGGCCAGGGCCGGCATGTTGTTGGCGGCGGCTGCGGAGACGATGGGACCGATCTTCTGCAGGCCGTCGACCATGGAGAAGTCGGAGTGCACCCTCAGGTGGATGAAGCGGGGATCAGCCATGGTCACGCCCTCTCATTGCGCAAGCAGAAATCGTTCAGACAGATCGGCATCGGTTATTCGATCCCCAGGGCGCGGCGCACCGGCTTGAAGCTCTGACGGTATTCGGGCAGCGGGCCCCGTTCGGCCAGAATGGCGAGGTGCTCCGCCGTCGGGTAGCCCTTGTGGCGGGCGAAACCGTACTCGGGATGGCGGCTGTCCAGCTCGGTCATCTCGGCGTCCCGGGTCACCTTGGCGAGGATGGAGGCGGCGCTGATGGCGGCCACCAGGCTGTCACCCTTGACCACGGCGCGGGCCTCCATCGGCAATCTGGGGCAGCGGTTGCCGTCGATGAAGACCAGCTCGGGCGTCACCTTGAGCCCCGCCACGGCGCGCTGCATCGCCAGCATGGTGGCGTGCAGGATGTTGAGCTCGTCGATTTCCGCCGGGCTGGCGCGGCCGATGGCATAGGCCAGCGCCTTCTCTTTGATCTCGCCAAACAGGGCGAGCCGCTTCTTCTCGGAGAGCTTCTTGGAATCGGCGAGGCCAAGGATGGGATTGGCAGGATCCAGGATCACCGCGGCGGTGACCACGTCACCCACCAGGGGGCCGCGACCCACTTCGTCCACCCCGGCAATCAGCTTGTCTTCGGGAATATCGATCGTCATCTCATAGCCTTGAATCAAAACCGGCCCCGCAGGGCCAGTATCAGCACAACATCACGCCTGACACACAGGCAGAGCCCACTAGCGTTCCAGCAGCGCGGCAACCGCTTCCGCTGCCTGCACATCCGCATTGCAGCGGATCTTCTCGTGCAACCGGGTGAAGGTGGCGATGAGCTCGCTGTTGTCATGGTCCAGCAGCTTGCTCACCTCTTCCACCAGGTTGGCCGGGGTGCACTCGTGCTGGATGAGCTCGGGCACCAGCATCTTGTCCGCCAGCAGGTTCGGCAGGGAGACATAATCCGTCTTCACCAGCCACTGGGCCAGCAAGTAGCTGAAGGGTTTGAGCTTGTAACCCACCACCATGGGCTTTTTCACCAGCATGGCCTCGAGGGCCGCGGTGCCGGAGGCGAGCATCACCACGTCGGCGGCAATCATGGCCTCGCGGCCCTGGCCGTCCAGCAGCACCATGTCGAGCTCCGGGGCCACCTCGGCCTTGATGGCGAGGAACTGCTCGCGCCGTTTCTGGTTGACCAGAGGCACGATGAAACCGAGATCCGGGTTGTGAACCGTCAGGTGCTTGCACGCCTCGAGGAAGACCGGCGCCATGAAGCCCACTTCCGCCGTGCGGCTCCCCGGCAGCACCGCCAGCCAGCGACGGGCGGGATCGATGCCGAGGGCCTCGCGCACCGCCCCTTGATCCGGGACCAGGGGAATGTCGTCCGCCATGGTGTGGCCGACGAAGCGACAGGGGGCATCGAAACGGTCGTAGAAGGCTTTCTCGAATGGCAGGAAGGCGAGCACCATGTCGGTGGCGGCCTTGATCTTGTGAATGCGGCCCTGACGCCAGGCCCAGACGGAGGGGCTGACATAGTGGACCGTCTTGATACCGGCGCGGCGCAGTTTCAGCTCCACCCCGATATTGAAATCCGGTGCATCCACACCGACGAAGATGTCGGGGGGATTGGCGATGAAGTGGCGCAGCAGTTCGCGGCGTACCTGGAGGATGCGGGGCAGACGGCCCAGCACCTCGGTGATGCCCATGACGGAGAGCTCCTCCATCTCGAACAGCGCCTTCACGCCGAGAGCCTGCATCCGCGGCCCGGCGATCCCTTCGAACTGCGCATCCGGGTAGCGGGCTTGCAGTTCGCGCACCAGCCCTGCGGCCAGGATGTCGCCGGAGGTCTCTCCGGCGACGATGCCGATGCGAATGGGATCAGGCACGGATGATCCCGCGCTCGTTGTCCTTGAGGAAATCCACATAGAGCTGGATGGCAGGTTCGCTCTGGGCCATCTCGCTCAGCACGGGCAACACCTCTTCAATGGTCTTGCCGGAGCGGAAGATCTCCTTGTAGGCGCGCTTGACGGCAGAGATCGCCTCGGCGCTGAAGCCACGACGACGCAGGCCTTCGGAGTTGACCCCGAAAGGCTTGGCGTAGTTGCCGGCGGCCATCACGTAGGGCGGCACGTCCTTGTTCAGGGCAGCGCAGCCGCCGACGAAGGCGTGGGAGCCGACGCGGCCGAACTGGTGAATGGCAGACAGACCGCCGAAGATCACGAAGTCACCGATGTGCACATGGCCCGCCAGGGTGGCGTTGTTGGCGAAGATGCAGTTGTCACCGATGATGCAGTCGTGGGCCACGTGAACGTTGACCATGAACAGGTTGCCGCTACCCACCTTGGTCAGGCTCTGGTCCTGGGTGGTGCCGCGGTGCACGGTGCAGTTCTCGCGAAACACGTTGTTGTCGCCGATCTCGAGGAAGGTGCGCTCGCCGGCGTACTTCTTGTCCTGGCAATCCTCACCGATGGAGGTGTGCTGGAAGATCTTGTTGCCGCGACCGATCTTGGTCGGGCCCTTGATCACCACGTGGGAGCTCACCCAGGTGTTGTCACCGATTTCCACCTCGGCGCCGATGACGGTGAAGGGGCCGATTTCAACCCCTTTGCCGATGACGGCAGACTCATGGACGATGGCGGTGTCGTGGATGATGGCAGTCTGATCGATCACGGTTATACCTCGCGCTTGGCGCACATCAGTTCGGCAGTACAGACCACTTCACCGTCGACGGTGGCGACACCGGTGAACTTGGCGATGCCGCGACGCTCCTTCAGGAACTCCACATCCAGCACCAGCTGATCGCCGGGACCCACCGGGCGCTTGAAGCGGGCATTGTCGATGGAGGCAAAGTAATAGAGCTCGTTGGGGGACGGCTTGCCCACCATGGTGAAGGCCAGGATACCGGTGGCCTGGGCCATGGCTTCCAGGATCAGCACGCCGGGGAAGACCGGCTTGGCCGGGAAGTGGCCCTGGAAGATCGGCTCGTTGAACGAGACGTTCTTGATGGCGCGCAGGGTCTTGCGCTCATCGCTGATCTCGTAGTTTTCCACCTTGTCCACCATCAGGAACGGATAACGGTGGGGCAGCAGATCCATGATTTCCTGGATGCCCAGGCTCTTCTTTTCAGTAGTCAAAACAGTACCCTATACCAATCGTGATTATTCTTGATCCAGCTTTTTCTCAAGCTTGCTCAACCGCTTGTGCATCTCTTCGATACGCATCACCCGGGCGGCGGTCTTGCGCCACTCTTTATTGGTTTGCAGGGGGATGCCGGAAGAGTAGATACCGGGCTCGGTGATGGGACGCATCACCATGGCCATGCCGGTGACGGTGGCCTGGTCGCAGATCTCCATGTGCCCGTTAAAGACGGAGGCACCACCAATGATACAGTATTTGCCGACCTTGAGACTACCGGCCATCACGGTGGAGCCCGCCACGGCAGTGCCGTAGCCGATCTCGACGTTGTGGGCGATCTGGCACTGGTTGTCGATGATGACGTTGTCAGCGATGCGGGTATCTTCCAGCGCACCGCGGTCGATGGTGGTGCAGGCACCGATCTCGACCCGGTTGCCGATGGTCACGCCACCAAGCTGGGGGATCTTGATCCACTCGCCGCGCTCGTTGGCATAACCGAAACCGTCTGCCCCGATCACGGTGCCGGCCTGTACCAGACAGTCCGTGCCCAGGGTCACGTTGTGATAGAGGGTGACGTTGGCCCACAACCGGGAGCGCGCTCCCAGTCGGGTATCCTTGCCAACGAAACAGCCCGGGCCGATGCGCACATCGTCACCCAGCACGACGCCGGATTCGATCACCGCATTGGCACCGATGGCCACTCTCTCGCCCAGTTGCACGTCAGCCGCGATGACGGCGCTCGGATGGATATCCATGGCCGGCTGCGGGGTGGTGTCCAGCAGTTGGGCAACCCGTGCAAAGCCCACGTAGGGGTCCTTGAGCACCAGGGCGTTGGTGGGGCAAAACGGCAGGTCTGCCTCGGTGATGAGCACGGCAGTGGCCTTGCTCTGCTCCAGAAAATGCCGGTACTTCTTGTTGGACAGGAAGGCTATCTCCCCCTCCCCGGCTTTTTCCAGTGTCGCGACCTTGCGAATTTCCCGGGTCCCATCCCCATGGACCTCGGCCCCCAGTTGCTGGGCCAGCTGTGCGAGAGTGAATGCCATCAATTAGTTGCTCTTGCTAACCTGAGAAATAACCTGGCCGGAGATGTCCAGCTTGCTGGCTGCATAAGGGGCGGCGTTGCGCTCCAGCACCAGATCGTAGCCATTGCTCTTGGCGATGGCGTCAATGGCAGCCTGCACCTTGGTCAGGATCTTGTTGCGCTCTTCGGACTGACGGCGACCGTTGTCCTGTTCAAACGCCTGACGCTTCTGGTTGAATTCCATCTGCAGCTTGGCCAGCTTCTCCTGGCTCTGCTTCTTCTGTTCGGCGCTCATGAAGGCTTCGTCCTTCTTGAACTTCTCGACCAGTGCCTGACCGTCAGACTCCAGCTTCTGCAGTTCACGCATGCGCGGCTCGAACTCGCCCTTCAGCTTCTTGGCAACGGCTTCACGCTGGGGCAGCTTTTGGAAGACTTCGCCCATGTCGACCACGGCAATCTTGGTCTCAGCGAAGGCAGAACCCATGCCGGCAGCCATCAGTGCAAAGCTCAAACCAGCTACTTTCAACGCTTTATTCACACTTACTCCTTGGTCCCTCGGTCGAGGGCTACCTGATTTACCTGATTGTGCAAGCGATCCACGAGATCGTCTTGTTACCTGGTGAGGCACGCAAACGCGCGACCCATCATGCTTCCCCCGCCATGGCGGGGGGGCGTCCGCTCCCCTTAGAAGGTACGGCCGATGTTGAAGGAGAAGACTTCGGTGTCGTCCCCTTCGTATTTCTTGATTGGTCTTGCCAGCACGAACACCAGCGGGCCCATGGGAGAGAGCCACTGCAGCGACAGGCCGGTCGACATCCGGATGTTGCTCGGGTCGGAGTAGTCCATCAGATAGTTGCAACCACTGAAGCAACGGTTCTGATACTGGCTGTAGTCGAAGTGGGTATCCCACACGGAACCGGCGTCGATGAAGAAGCTGGTCCGCAACTGGGGCTGATAGGTCTCGGAGGCAAAGGGCGTCGGCACGATCATTTCCAGCGAGGCCACCGCCAGGGCGTTGCCCCCGACCGAGCTGTCAGTGCCCTGGATGACGTCGTTACCACTCAAGTTGTAGTAGTAGAGCGCCTTCGGACCGACTGTGTTGCTCTTGAAACCACGCAGGGTGTCGAAGCCACCGGCGTAGTAGTTCTCGAAGAACGGCAGAACGTGCTCGTAATCGCCATTGGTGCCGTAGCCATCGCCGTAGGAGGCACGGGCCTTGGCCAGCATGACCCATTTGTGATCGGCATCAAACGGGAAGTAGTGGGCATCTTCTGCGTTGAGCTTGAAGTACTGCAGATCCATGCCGGGCACCGTCACCTTGGCGTTCACCCGCTGGCGGTCACCGGAGGTCGGGAACTGACCCTTGTTGAGGGTGGAGCGGGTCCAGCCGGCGGTGACGTCCACGGTGTTGAACACCATGCGGTTGTCGCCATCCAGATTGCCGTTGTAGACCTTCCAGAACTCGTCCACCTGTACATAGGGGTTGGGCTGGGACAGTTTGTTGTTTTCGTAGCCCAGGCTGAAGTCGAGACGGTTGTTCTCGTTGACCGGGAAGCCGCTGGAGAGACGGAAACCGACGGTGGTGTTCTCGTAGTCCACGATGTTGGCGTCGGCCGCACTGAACTTGTTGTAGTAGAGACGGCCGCCCAGGCTCACCCCGTCCACGGTGAAGTAGGGGTCGTTATAGCTCAGGTCGACGCTCTTGGAGTAGTCGTTGGTGCTGGCGTTGATGCCGATCTTCTTGCCGGTCCCCATGAAGTTGTCCTGCTGCAGACCCGCCTGCAGGCTCAGACCCGACTCGGTGCCGTAGCCGATACCGGCGTTGATGGACCCCGCCGGCTGCTCCTTGACCTTGAAGTCCAGATCGACCTGGTCATCGCTGCCCGGCACCCGCTTGGTGTCAACCTCCGCGGTCTCGAAGAAGCCGAGGCGGTTGAGACGGGTCTTGGACTGCTCGACGTTGTCGGAGGAGAGCCAGGTGCCCTCCATCTGGCGCATCTCGCGACGCAGCACTTCGTCCTTGGTGGTGACGTTGCCGCTGAAGTTGATGTTGCGCACATAGACCCGGGGACCCGGCTCCACGTTGACGATGAGCTCCACTTCCTTGGTCTGGTCGTTGATCTGGGGGAAGGTGACCACTTTCGGATAGGCGTAGCCGTAACGGCCGAGGAACTTGGAGAGCACCTCTTCGGTATGGGTCACCTGACTGGCGGAGTAGACGCTGCCCGCCTCGATGGGGATGAGGCCCTTCATCTCGCCGCCGCGGTCGATGAGGTCGCCCTTGAGCTGGATGCCGGAAACCTTGTACTGCTCCCCTTCCTTGACGTTGAGGGTGACATAGACCCCCTTCTTGTCCGGGGTCATGGAGACCTGGGTGGACTCCTGGGTGAAGCGGATGTAGCCGCGGTCCATGTAGTAGGAGCGCAGCACTTCGATGTCACCGGCCAGCTTCTGCTTCTGGTAGCGCTGATCGCCGGTGAAGTTCCACCAGGGCACGTCGTCCTTGAGGGAGAGCTGGGCCAGCAGCTTCTCTTCCGGGAAGACGTTGTTGCCGACGATGTTGATCTGCTGGATCTTGGCCGCTTCCCCTTCCACGAAGGTGAACTTGAGGTCGACCCGGTTGCGCGGCAGCGGGGTGACGATGGCCTTGACCTTGGCGGAGTACTTGCCCACGCCGTAGTAGAAATCTTCCAGCCCTTTCTCGAGGGAGCTCAGCACGGTGCGATCCAGCGGATCACCCACGCGGATCCCGGAGGATTCCAGGCTCTGGGTCAGTTGCTCTTCCTTGATATCCTTGTTGCCGGAGAACTCGATGCTGGAGATGGTCGGGCGCTCCTTGACTACCACTTGCAGCACCTGACCGTCGCGATAGACCTTGACGTCCTCGAAGTTGCCGGAGGCATAGAGCTTCTTGATGGCGTTCGCCAGGGACACGGAGTCGACGGAATCACCGACCCGCACCGGCAGATTCAACAGGGCGGCACCCAGGGTCACCCGCTGCAGGCCCTCGACCTGAATGTCTTGCACCACAAAAGAGGCCGGGGCAGCCTGAGCCAGGAAGCTGGCCCCCAGCAGGCAACTCAACACCAATGCTTTTTTAACAGCCATTTTGTTCTTATGTGTCCTTGTTGATGCTCTGGCCTCAGAGGCGAGCGAAATCATTAAACAGCGCAATGCCCATCAGTAACATCAGAATGGCGGCGCCTATCCTGAACCCAACTTCCTGAATTTTTTCCGATACCGGCTTGCCGGTGATCGCCTCGATGAGGAAATAGACCAGATGGCCACCATCGAGCACCGGCAGGGGGAACAGGTTGATGATCCCCAGGTTGACGCTGATGAGCGCCAGGAATCCGAGGAAATAGACCAACCCGTAATCGGCGCTGCTGCCGGCCCCCTTGGCGATGGAGATGGGGCCGCTCAGGTTGTCCAAAGAGACAATGCCACCGATCAGCTTGCCTATCATGTCGAAGGTCAGGGTGATCAGGCTCCAGGTCTTCTGGACCCCATGCCACAGGGCTTGCAAAGGCCCATACTGTAACAGAGTTCGATACTCATCCGGTAATGGAACCAGTTGCGGCGACAAGCCCACAAAACCGACCAGCTGGCCCTTCACTTTCTTCCCATCCGGGGTCAGGGTCAGGGTCATCTCGCTTCCCCCGCGCTCCACCGTCACCTGCAGCGGCTGCGCCGGTGACTGCTGGACACGCTCGACAAACTGGGCCCATTCGGTGATGGCCTCTCCATCGACCCCCTTGATGCGATCCCCTATCTGAAGGCCGGCCTTCTCGCTGGCGCTCGACGGTACCACGGCCTCCACCACGGGCAGCACCTTGCCACCGAGGGGCACTATCCCGAGGCTCCCGATGGGTGACTCTTTGTCCGGATCGAATTTCCAACCTGCCAGCTGCAGGGTCTTGTCCACTGCATAGCTGGTGTTGGCCGCCTTGAGCTTGAGCTGGACCGAGTCATCGCCAAGGTGGCTGATGAGGGCGTAGGTGACGCTCTCCCAGTCACCGGTCTCCTCGCCGCCGACGCCGACGATCTCCATGCCTGGCAGGATGCCGGCCTCTGCCACGATGGAGGCGGGACGCACCTCGCCCACCACGGGTTTGACGCTCGGCACCCCTATCATGAACATCAGCCAGAAGGCGAACAGGGCGAACACGAAGTTCGCCATGGGGCCGGCCGCGACGATGGCCATCCGGGCCCAGACGCTCTTGTGGTTGAAGGCCTGCACCTCCTCCCCAGGTTTGAGTGCGTCGACCCGGCCATCCAGCATCTTGACGTAACCGCCAAGGGGGATCAGGGCCAGCACGTATTCGGTGCCATCCTTGCCAAGGCGACGCCAGATGGCCTTGCCAAAGCCGATGGAGAAGCGCTCCACCTTGACGCCGCAACGACGAGCCACCCAGAAGTGGCCAAATTCATGCACCGCCACCAGCAGCCCGAGGGCCACGATGAAGGCGCCGATATTCCACAGAACCCCGCCCATCAGCCGCGTACCCCGCGGTCATGTCCAGTCCTGCGCTCGAGAGCATGGAGAGGGGCTGGCTGCCACCACAGTCCGTTCATACGGCAAGCTCCTTTATCAGTTGCTGGGCACGGGCTCGGGCCGTACCGTCCAGGGCGATGAGATCCGCCAGAGAGCCGGCAGCACTGCTGCCCAGCTCGGCCATGACGGATTCGTTGACTCTGGCAATATCCATAAATCCGATCCGCTCTGCAAGAAAAGCCGCGACGGCCTCCTCGTTGGCGGCATTGAGGGAGGTGGTCGCCCCCTGCCCCTGCTGGCACGCGCTCATGGCCAGCGCCAGACAGGGATAGCGCTCATAGTCGGGCCGGATAAAGCTGAACTCTCCGACACTGAAGAAATCCAAAGGTTCCACACCGGACTCGATCCGTTCCGGATAGGCCAGAGCGTGGGCAATGGGGGTGCACATGTCCGGGTTGCCGAGCTGGGCCAGCACGGAGCCATCCTTGTACTGCACCATGGAGTGAATGACGGACTGGGGGTGAATCACCACCTGGATCTGCTCGGGGGCCGCATTGAACAGCCAGCGCGCCTCGATGTACTCCAGCCCCTTGTTCATCATGGTGGCGGAGTCCACCGAGATCTTGGCCCCCATGGACCAGTTGGGATGGGCAATGGCTTGCGCCGGGGTGACATGGTGCAGTTCACCCACATCGGCATAGCGGAAAGGTCCGCCGGAGCCGGTCAGCAGGATCTTGCTGATCCCCGCCCCGGCCAGATCGCAGAAACCGGGCTGGCGCTGCACGTCGACCGGCAGGCACTGGAAGATGGCGTTGTGTTCGCTGTCGATGGGCAGCAGCTCGGCGCCATGCTCGCGCACCGCCTCCATGAAGAAGGCTCCTGACATCACCAACGCCTCCTTGTTGGCCAGCAGAATGCGCTTGCCGGCGCGCACGGCAGCCATGGTGGGTGCCAGACCCGCCGCACCGACAATGGCCGCCATCACGCTGTGGGCATCGGGGTGAGCAGCCACGTCGCACAGGGCTGCCTGACCGGACAACACCCGGGTGGTGCTGCCGTGGGCCTTGAGCCGACCCGCCAGCTCGCTGGCGGCGCCTTCGTCCACCATGACGGCAAACCGGGGGGAGAATTCGAGACAGTCGCGCAGCATGGCGTCCACGCTGCGGGCAGCGGTCAGCGCCAGCACCTGCCAGCGCCCGGGGTTGTGGCGCAGTACCTTGAGGGTGCTCTGACCGATGGAGCCTGACGCTCCCAGGATCACCAGGTTTTGCATCAAGACTCCTGATTGGGTAACAGACTGATGGAGCGGGACGCTCCCGGGATCATCAGTGCGCGAAACATCAAAACTCCGGGCCGAGCAACAGGTAGCTGAGCAGGAAGACGGGCAGCGCCGCCGTCAGGCTGTCGATGCGATCGAGAATGCCCCCATGGCCCGGCAACAGGGTGCCGGAATCCTTGATGCCGGCTTCCCGCTTGAACATGCTCTCGGCCAGATCGCCGAGCACGGAGGCCAGCACCGCCAGCAGAGAACAGAGCAGCACGGTGCCCATCTTGGCAGGCACGAAGCCCATGAACCAGGTCACGCCGATGGCCAGCAGGCTGGCGGTAAACAGCCCACCCAGCATGCCTTCGATGGTTTTACCCGGGCTCACGGCCGGTGCCAGCTTGTGTTTGCCGAACGCCTTGCCGAAAAAATACGCGCCAGAATCTGCCGCCCAGACCAGTCCCATCACGAACAGCAGGATCCAGGCTCCCATCATGGGGTCGTGGTAGAAGTTGTAACCGCGAATGGCCACCAGGGACCAGAAGAAGGGAACCAGGGTCACCAGACCGAACAGGGATTTGAGCCAGATGGATTCACGCCACAGCCTGGCGCTTTGCGGGTAGCGCAGCACCAGCAGCAGCCCCAGCAGCCACCAGCTGACAGCGGTCCAGAGCACGCCCATCACCAGCGGATGCAGTTGGGGGATCCAGAGTTGCTCCACGGGCACCCAAAACAGGCTGGCCCCCAGCAGCAGACAGAACACCAGCGGCAACCACTGTTGCGGCTGGGCAGTGACGAAGGCACTCCACTCACGGCTGGCCAGCAGAAAGACCAGGGCGGCGAGCAGGGCAAAGAATTTCAACGGCAGAAAAAACAGCGCCCCCAACACCAGGGGTACTAACAGTAATGCGGTAATAATTCGTTGTTTTAGCAAAAGAAACCTCTCTCTTGGGAGCGGGGTTTAGCCGGTCTGTTGCGCGGCGATCAATTCCCGGATCTGTTCACCCGTACACCCGAAGCGACGCTCGCGAGCAACGAAGGAGGCAACTGCCCCACTGAACTCGGCCTCGTCAAAATCGGGCCACAGGACCGGGGTAAAATAGAGTTCGGCATAGGCGAGCTGCCACAGGACAAAGTTGCTGATGCGATGATCCCCGCCAGTGCGGATCAACAGATCCACGGGGGGCAGATCAGCCATGCAGACATGACGACCCAATGCCGCCTCATCGACCGCCTCGGCATCGAGTTCACCCGCAGCCACGGCCCGTGCAAGGGTCCGGGCCGCCTGGGCGATGTCCCACTGACCGCCATAGTTGGCGGCGATATTGAGGGTCAATCCCTGATTGTTGGCGGTCAGGGCCTCGGCCTTGGCGATTTTGGCCTGCAGCCGCTCGCTGAAGCGGGCAGTGTCGCCAATCACCCGAAGGCGAATGCCGTTGCTGTGCAACTTGCTCACCTCGCGACCCAGCACCGTCATGAACAATTCCATCAGGGCGTTGACTTCCCCTTCCGGACGGCGCCAGTTCTCGCTGGAAAACGCAAACAGGGTCAGCGCCTCCATCTTGGCACGGGCGGCAAAGGCCACGGCCTCACGCACGGATTTCACGCCCGCCTTGTGCCCGGAAACCCGCATCTTGCCGCGGTTCTGGGCCCAGCGACCATTGCCATCCATGATGATGGCGACGTGACGGGGCAAGGACGAGCTGGCGCTATCGCCTAGCGCTGCCAAAAGCGACATTCATTTCTCCCACAAAGACAAAAGCGCCGTGCAGGGGCACTACACGGCGCTCGTAATATACCTGTCGGAGGCTTAGATTTCCATTAGCTCCTTTTCCTTCACAACCAGGGCGTCATCCACCAGCTTGATGAAGGTATCGGTCAGCTTCTGGATCTCTTCCTGGGCGCGACGGTCGTCGTCTTCGGAGATCTCTTTCTCTTTCAGCAGGGCTTTCAGGTCGGCGTTGGCATCGCGACGGATGTTGCGAATGGCAACCCGGGCACCTTCGGCTTCGGCACGGACGATCTTGGTCAGATCACGGCGACGCTCTTCGGTCAGCGGCGGCAGCGGCACGCGCAGAGTCTGGCCGTTGCTGGACGGGTTCAGGCCCAGATCGGAGGTCAGGATGGCTTTTTCCACCGCCTGGATCATGGAGCGATCGAAGATGGAGATGGAGAGAGTACGGGCATCTTCTGCCACCACGTTGGCCAACTGCTTCAGAGGAGTGGCAGCACCGTAATACTCCACCTGGATGCCGTCGAGCAGGCTCGGGTGAGCACGGCCGGTACGGATCTTGGACATCTGGGTCTTCAGCGACTCTACGCTTTTGCCCATGCGGTCCTTGGCGTCGTTTTTAATCTCGTTGATCACAGTGGTTTTCCTTTTGGCGAACGAGCCGACGGGCGGCTCGTATCTATCTTGTTGACTGGCGTAATGGACAAGCGAGCCTGGGGCTCACACTTGCCTTACTTGCTGGCCTGGTGGATCAGAGTACCTTCCGGCTCACCCATGATCACGCGGCGCAGCGCGCCCGGTTTGTTCATGTTGAACACCCGGATCGGCAGATCGTGGTCGCGGGCCAGGGTAAAAGCAGCAAGATCCATCACTTTGAGTTCTTTTTCAAGAACTTCATCATAACTCAGTTCCTGATAGAGCACGGCATCCGGGTTCTTGACCGGGTCATCGGTGAACACGCCATCGACCTTGGTGGCTTTCAGCACGACGTCGGCTTCGATCTCGATACCGCGCAGGCAGGCTGCCGAGTCGGTGGTAAAGAAGGGGTTACCGGTACCGGCAGAGAAGATCACCACCTTGCCGGCGCGCAGCTGGCTGATGGCTTCGGCCCAGCTGTAGGAGTCGCAGACCCCTTGCAGGGAGATGGCCGACATCAGGCGGGCATTCACATAAGCACGATGCAGGGCATCACGCATGGCCAGGCCGTTCATGACGGTCGCCAGCATGCCCATGTGGTCACCCACCACGCGATTCATGCCTGCCTTGGCAAGGCCGGCACCACGGAACAGGTTGCCGCCACCGATGACCAGACCGACCTGAACACCCAGCTCAACCAGCTCTTTGATCTCTTGGGCCATCCGTTCCAGCACCGCCGGATCAATGCCGAAACCCTCGGATCCTTGCAGGGCTTCACCACTCAACTTCAGAAGAACACGTCTGTATGCAGGCTTGGGATTGGTACTCATGTCACTGATTCCTGGTCATATAAAGACCGCGACATAAGTCGCGGTCTGGGGAAACGGAAAAACCGGTTCGATTAGGCCTTCTGAGCGGCCGCGATCTGGGCTGCTACTTCAGCAGCGAAGTCGGTCTCTTGCTTCTCGATGCCTTCGCCCACTTCGAAACGGGTGAAGGAAACAACGTCAGCGCCTTCTTTCTTCAGCAGCTCGGCAACGGTCATGGAAGGATCTTTCACGAACGGTTGACCAGTCAGGGAAACCTCACCGGTGAACTTCTTCATGCGGCCTTCAACCATCTTCTCGGCGATCTCTTTCGGCTTGCCGGAGTTGATGGCGATGTCGATCTGGATTTCGCGCTCTTTGGCAACGACTTCGGCAGACACGTCTTCCGGTTTGACGAATTGCGGGCTGTTGGCAGCAACGTGCATGGCCAGATCTTTGGCCAGCTCGTCGGTACCGCCAACCAGCTTGGTGATAACACCGATGCGGGAGCCGTGAACGTAGGTGCCCAGGTTGTCACCTTCAACCAGCATCACGCGACGCAGGTTCATGTTCTCACCGATCTTAGCGATCAGGTTGGTGATGGTCAGCTCGACGGACTCGCCGTTGCCGAAGTCGGCGGCTTTCAGCGCGTCAACGTCAGCGATTTTCTGGGTAGCAGCGATCTCGACGATCTTCTGACCCATGGCCAGGAAACCGGCATCCTTGGAAACGAAGTCAGTCTCGCAGTTCAGCTCGATCATGACGGCAACGTTGCCTTCGGTACGGGCGAAGATCACACCTTCAGCGGCGATACGGCCAGCTTTCTTGGCGGCCTTGGCCTGACCGGATTTACGCATGTTCTCGATAGCCAGCTCGATATCACCGTTGGCTTCTTCCAGCGCTTTTTTGCAATCCATCATGCCAGCGGCGGTGCGCTCGCGCAGTTCTTTTACCAGGGCGGCAGAAATGTTTGCCATGTCCAGTATCCTCGGTCTTGAATTGACAAGAAACAGGGGCCACAAGGGCCCCTGCTAACCAATTACATCAGCTTGGTTAATAAGGGCTTTTCAGTCCTTATCAATTACTCAGCTTCAACGAAGCCATCTTGTTCGGCTTGAACAACGATGTCCTGCTCACGGGCTTCCAGAACGGTGTCAGCAGCAGCGTTCAGGTACAGCTGTACGGCACGGATAGCGTCGTCGTTACCCGGGATGACATAGTCAACGCCGTCCGGGTTGGAGTTGGTATCAACGATGGAAACTACCGGGATACCCAGGTTGTTGGCTTCTTTGATAGCGATGTGCTCGTGGTCGGCATCGACAACGAACAGAACGTCAGGCAGGCCGCCCATGTTCTTGATACCACCCAGGCTCTTCTCCAGCTTTTCCATTTCGCGAGTACGCATCAGCGCCTCTTTCTTGGTCAGCTTGTCGAAGGTACCGTCTTCGCTCTGGGTTTCCAGATCTTTCAGGCGCTTGATGGACTGACGAACGGTTTTCCAGTTGGTCAGCATGCCGCCCAGCCAGCGGTGGTTTACATAGAACTGGTCGCAACGCTCAGCGGCTTCTTTGACGGCTTCAGACGCGGCACGCTTGGTACCTACGAACAGCACCTTGCCTTTCTTGGCAGCTACGGAGCTGATGAAGTTCATGGCATCGTCAAACATCGGAACGGTTTTTTCCAGGTTGATGATGTGAACTTTGCTGCGGGCGCCGAAGATGTAGGACTTCATTTTCGGGTTCCAGTAACGAGTCTGGTGACCGAAGTGAACGCCGGCTTGCAGCATGTCGCGCATAGAAACTTTAGCCATTTTATACCTCTGTATTGGGGTTAGGCCTCCACACATCCCATATAACCGACCCGTTAAGGCACCCCGGCATATGTGTCGATGTGTGTGTGTTGTTGAGTAAGGGTGATGGCATGAGGACACGAGTTCCCCATTCCGGCGCGCTTTATACCATAACTTTGGTCATGACACCACCAGCCCGGGTGCTAAAAATGGATCCCGGACCATGGTGCGACCGCCTGATGACGTTGCGATGACGATCACACTGGAAGTAAACGGGGGTTGGGGATAAAATTTCGCCCTGATTGCAAACGCATCTATTTTTCATTACCTGGTTGTTGGGCATCGGCAGGATGCGCAATCAGGCCCCAAGAGAGATCCCATGTCCATTAAAATCAAGACACCGGAAGAGATTGAAAAAATGCGTGTCGCCGGCCAGCTGGCCGCCGACGTGCTGGTCATGATCGCCCCCCACGTCAAGGCGGGCGTCACCACAGACGAACTGAATACCCTCTGCCACGACTACATCGTCGACGTGCAGCAGGCCATCCCCGCGCCGCTCAATTACCACGGCTTCCCCAAGTCCATCTGCACCTCGGTGAACGATGTCATCTGCCATGGCATCCCGAACCACAAGAAGCTGCGGGAAGGGGACATCATCAATCTGGATATCACCGTCATCAAGGATGGTTATCACGGCGATACCTCCGCCATGTTCATCGTGGGCCAGACCACCCCCCTGCGCCGCCAGCTCTGCAAGGTGGCCCAGGATAGCCTCTATGCCGCCATCAAACGGGTGCGCCCGGGCATGTGCATCACCGAGATCGGCGCCGTCATCCAGCCCATCGTCGAGCAGGCCGGCTTCTCCGTGGTACGCGACTACTGCGGCCATGGCATCGGTGCCGAGTTCCACGAAGAGCCGCAGATCCTGCACTACCGCAACGGCGGCAAGCTGGAGCTGAAAGCGGGCATGTGCTTCACCATCGAGCCCATGGTCAACAGCAAGAAGTACCACTGCAAGGTCAATCCGAAGGATGGCTGGACCGTGACCACCAAAGACGGCGGCGACTCCGCCCAGTGGGAGCACACCCTGCTGGTGACCGAGGATGGCTGCGAGGTCCTGACCCTGCGCCCCGACGACACTATCGAGCGTTTTATCCGCCACGTTTGACATTCAACCCCGGCCGCGCGCCGGGGTTGCTCTTTACCCGGCCCGACCGAGAGTGTGACATGCCATGGATGCCAGCCTGCTTTCTCCCCATCTGCTCCCAGACGATCAGCTCACCCGTGACAACTGCAAGGAGTACCTGAGCCGCTTTCTCGCCTGGCTGCACGAGCGCTTCGACGCCGGTGACAACATCATCGAACTGGTGGCCACCCGCTCCGAATACATGGACGCGCTGCTGACCAGGCTCTGGCACAAGTTCGGCTTCGACAGGACCGAGCTCACCCTGATCGCGGTGGGGGGCTATGGCCGCGGCGAGCTGCACCCCCACTCCGACATCGATCTGCTTATCCTCTATGAAGGGGACGAGCTGGACGAGGTGCTGGGGCTGCGCATCGGCGAGTTCATCACCCTCTTGTGGGATCTCAAGCTGGAAGTGGGGCAGTCGGTGCGCAACGTGGCCGAGTGCATCGAGCAGGGTCGCAACGACATCACGGTTGCCACCAACCTCATCGAGGCCCGTTACATCACGGGTCGCCTGGCGGGATTCGAGCAGTTGCAGGCGGCCACCCAGCCCCAGCACTTCTGGCCGAGCGAAGCCTTCTTTCGTGCCAAACGCGAAGAGCAGGCCCTGCGCCACCAGCAGTTTCTCGGTACCGCCTACAAGCTGGAGCCGGATCTCAAGAACAATCCCGGGGGCCTTCGCGACATCCAGACCCTGGCCTGGGTCGCCCGCCGCCACTTCGGCGCCACCACCCTGTTCGAGATGACCAGCCACGGTTTTCTCAACCGGGCCGAGTACCGGGAATTGCTCGACTGTCAGAATTTCCTGTGGAAGGTGCGCTTCGCCCTGCACATGGCCATCAACAAGGGGGACAACCGTCTCTTGTTCGACCGCCAGCGCACCGTGGCCCAGATGCTGGGGTTCGAGGGCGAGGGCAACGGCCCGGTCGAGCAGATGATGAAGCGCTTCTACCAGACTGTGCGACGGGTGGCCGAACTCAACGAGATGCTGCTGCAACTCTTTGACGAGGCCATTCTCGGCAACACCGCCATGGACGTGCGCCGCATCAGCGACGAATTCCAGCTGCGCGGCCGCCTCATCGATGCGGTGGACTCCGAGCTGTTCGGCCGGGATCCTGCCGCCATCCTGCGACTCTTCTACCAGATAGCCCAGCACCCGGAGATTGCCGGCATCCACTCCGCCACCTTGCGCCAGTTGCGCGAGGCCAGACGCACCCTCAACTGCTGGCTGCAAGATCTACCCGAGTGCCGCCGTCTCTTCATGGCGCTCCTGCGCCACCCCAACGGCATCGGCCAGCCGCTCACCCTGATGCACAAGTACGGGATCCTCGCGGCCTACCTGCCCCAGTGGAACCTCATCGTCGGCCAGATGCAGTTCGACATGTTCCACGCCTACACGGTGGACGAGCACACCCATCGGCTGCTGCAGAACATCCATCGCTTCCCGAATCCAGCCAACCGCCAGACTCACCCGCTCTGCCACGAGGTGTTCACCCAGTTGCGCAAGCCCGAGCTGCTCAGCATCGCCGCCCTCTTCCACGACATCGCCAAGGGCAGGCGTGGCGATCATTCCGAACTCGGGGCCGTGGATGCGCTGGAATTTTGCCAGTTGCACGGGCTGGATCGCTACGAGAGCCGACTGGTCGCCTGGCTGGTGCGCCACCATCTGCTGATGTCGGTCACCGCCCAGCGCCGCGACATCTACGACCCGGACGTGGTCACCGACTTCGCCCAGAAGGTGCGGGATGAATTGCACCTCGACCTGCTCTATTGCCTGACCGTGGCCGACATCTGTGCCACCAACGACAGTCTGTGGAACGACTGGAAGGGCACCCTGCTGCGCGAACTCTACTTCGCCACCCAAAAGGCCCTGCGCCAGGGGTTGGAAAACCCGCCGGACATGCGCCTCAAGATCCGTGAAAACCAGCGCCAGGCCAGGCAGATCCTGACCCAGCGCGAGGTGCCACAGGAGGCGGTCACCGCCCTCTGGAACGACTTCAAGGCCGATTACTTCCTGCGCCACAGCCCGGAGCAGATCGCCTGGCACTGCCGCAAGATCATCGCCCACGGTGACAACCCGGCCCCCCTGGTGCTCATCGGCAAGCATCCCATACGGGGCGGTAGCGAGGTGTTCATCTATTGCCGCGATACCCCCAACCTCTTTGCCACCGTGGCTTCGGCACTGGATCAGAAGAACCTCAGCATCCACGACGCCCAGATCATGAATTCGCGCAACGACTATGTGCTCGACACCTTCATCGTGCTGGAACCGAACGGCGAGCCCATCAGCCCCAACCGTACCGCCACCATCAAGAAGGCGCTGGAGAAAGCCCTTCAGGAGCCGGGCAAGCTGGTCCTGCGCAGCAAGCCCCTGTCTAGACGCCACCGCCAGTTCAGCGTGCCGACCAGGGTGGTCTTCCTGCCCCACAAGGGGGAAAACCGCCACACCCTGCTGGAGCTGACGGCCCTAGACACTCCGGGCCTATTGGCCCGTATCGGTGCCGTGTTCCAGCAGTGCGGCCTCTCCCTCCATGCCGCCAAGATCACCACCATCGGTGAGCGGGTGGAGGACTTCTTCAGCCTCACCACCCTGGCCGGAGAGCCGCTGAACCCGGAGGAGCAACAGGCCCTCGAGGAGAGGCTGGTCAATCAGCTCAACCCCCAGGAACCGGTTGGCGAGAGTGCCTGACACGCTCGGATGAAGCCTCGAAAGAAGCTTTTTGACGTATTGATTCCTCAATCAGAACAAATGGTTGGACCACTCAAGTACAATAAATCGCCCTGATTCTGAAGAAATCGGCGAGAGCCCTTAAAAACGATTGGAAAAGTGTGATACAACAAACAGAATTTTATAAAGGAAACCTGTCATGACCCAGTTGCAACAGACCATCGAAGCGGCCTTCGAGCGCCGTGACTCCATCACTCCCGGCTCCGTCGATGCCGCCACCAAGGCCGCCATTCTAGAAGCCATCGACCTGCTGGACTCCGGCAAAGCCCGGGTTGCCGAGAAGATTGCCGGCGAGTGGGTCGTCCACCAGTGGCTGAAGAAGGCCGTGCTGCTCTCCTTCCGCATCAACGACAACGGCATCATCAAGGGCGACGATGCCCAGTACTACGACAAGGTTCCCCTGAAGTTCTCCAACTACACCGAAGAGCAGTTCAAGGCTGCCGGTGTACGCGTCGTGCCGCCCGCGACCGCGCGCAAAGGCTCCTTCATCGCCCCGAACACCGTGCTGATGCCCTCCTACGTCAACATCGGCGCCTTCGTCGATGAAGGCACCATGGTCGACACCTGGGCCACCGTGGGCTCCTGCGCCCAGATCGGCAAGAACGTGCACCTCTCCGGCGGCGTCGGCATCGGCGGCGTACTGGAGCCCCTGCAGGCCAACCCGACCATCATCGAAGACAACTGCTTCATCGGTGCCCGTTCCGAAGTGGTGGAAGGGGTAATCGTCGAGGAGGGCTCCGTCATCTCCATGGGGGTCTTCATCGGCCAGTCCACCCGCATCTATGACCGCGAAACCGGCGAAATCCACTACGGCCGCGTCCCGGCCGGCTCCGTGGTCGTTTCCGGCTCCCTGCCCTCCAAGTGCGGCAAGTACAGCCTCTACGCCGCCGTCATCGTCAAGAAGGTGGATGCCAAGACCCGCGCCAAGGTCGGCATCAACGCCCTGCTGCGCTCCATCGACGAGTAATCCACGCCGATGTCATCAAGGGCACCTCTGGTGCCCTTTTTCATGCCCGCTCCCATGGGTGGACGCCAACTCCCCTGCCCCACCAGCACTGCACACCCCCATGAGACGATACCGCTTATGGCAGTGCTGACTAGGTGTTTACCCCTCCCCCTTGGCTCGTTGATTACAGAAGACCACTTTGAAACCAATTTGAATTTGGCGCGCCTGTCACAGGCAAGGCGTCCGGACTCGGGTAAGATAGAGGGGTCAGGATCGTTTCAAACCAAGGAAGCCCGATGTACGAGAATCTCAAGAGCCTGGGGATCCAGGAACCCACCTCGGTGGACAGCTACACCCTGCGCCAGGAAGCCAACCACGACATCCTCAAGATCTATTTCAAGAAGCAGAAGGGTGAATTCTTCGCCAAGAGCGTCAAATTCAAATACCCTCGCCAGCGCAAGACCATGCTGGTCGACTCGGGGACCCATGAGTACAAAGATGTCACCGAGATCAACGCCAACCTCAAATACGTGGTGGATGAGCTGGACAATCTGACCCAGGGCGGCCAGCCTTCCGCCGATCCGGACATCAAGCAGAAAATACTGCGCGACTTGCGTCATCTGGAAAAGGTGGTGCAGAACAAGATCAGCGAGATAGAACGGGATCTCGAAAAGCTTTAAGCCGGTCTGATGCAGCAAAGGCGCCCAGGGGCGCCTTTTTCATTGGGTCACACCATGCTGGCGCCGTCAGGAAAGCCCCCGCACATGTCCCGCCACCAAACGCAACCCAGCAAAAAGGGAGGCTTGCGCCTCCCTTTTCGGAACTCGGATATCGGAGCGACAATCAGTTGCTCTTCATCCAGATGTCCATTTCAGTTTTCAGGTTGTCGGACTTGGTGCCGAAGATGGCTTGTACACCGGAACCCGCCACCACCACACCGGCGGCGCCCAGCTTCTTCAGACCAGCCTGGTCAACCTTGGCCACATCCTTCACACCGACACGCAGACGGGTGATGCAGGCGTCCAGAGAGGCGATGTTCTCTTTGCCACCGAAGGCGGAGACCAGAGCAGCAGACATCTCGTCCTTGCTTTGACCGGCAGAGGACTCTTGGGCGGCTTCGTCTTCACGACCCGGAGTTTTCAGGTTCATGGCACGGATGACCACGGTGAAGACCACGTAGTAGATGACCGCGTAGACCAGACCCAGACCCACCAGCAGCAGCATGTTGTCGGCACGCGGAGATTGCACCACGAAGTCGATGAAGCCGTTGGAGAAGGTGTGACCGTGAACGACACCCAGCATGTTGGTCAGGACATAGGCCAGACCTGCCAGCAGAGCGTGGATGGCGTACAGTACCGGGGCCACGAACAGGAAGGAGAATTCGATAGGCTCGGTGATACCGGTCAGGAAGGAGGTCAGGGCAGCAGAAGCCATGATACCTACGATCTTGGCGCGGTTTTCCGGCTTGGCGGAGTGCGCAATGGCAAACGCGGCAGCAGGCAGACCGAACATCTTGAACAGGTAGCCACCCGCCAGCTGACCGAAGCCGTTGCCGGCAGCACGGGAAGCGTCATCAGCAGTCAGGAAGCAGGTCATGATGCCGTGTACGGTTTCACCGGCGGCGTTGACGCAGGTACCAGCCTGATAGAAGAACGGCACGTTCCAGATGTGGTGCAGACCGAACGGGATCAGGGAGCGCTCAACCACGCCGTAGATGCCGAAGGCCAGGACCGGGTTCTGGTTGGCAGCCCAGTCGGAGAAGGCACCGATGGCACCACCAATCGGCGGCCAGATGAAGGAGAGCACGACACCCAGACCGATGGAAACAAAACCGGTGATGATGGGCACGGCGCGCTTGCCAGCGAAGAAGCCGAGGTACTCTGGCAGCTGGATCTTGTAGAAGCGGTTGAACGCCCAGGCAGCCACGCCACCGGCGAGGATACCACCCAGCACACCGGTATCGATCTTCTCGACACCCATCACAGGCGCCATCACAGTCAGGGTGGCGGTCATGATGCCGTAGCCGACGATGGCGGACAGGCCGGAAACACCGTCGTTATTGGTGAAGCCAAGGGCAACGCCCACGGCGAACAGCAGAGCCATCTGGCCGAATACGGAACCACCGGCCTGCTCCATCAGTTGGGAGACGATTTCCGGCAACCAGCTGAAGTGGGCAGCCCCCACCCCCAGCAGAATACCTGCAACGGGCAAGACCGATACGGGCAGCATCAGCGCCTTACCGACCTTTTGCAGATTAGAGAAAGCATTTTTTAACATGTGTGCGCTCCTGAATGGATTTTTTTTCCGACAACGACTCAGGGCAGTTTATTGATGACGATGTTCTTCATCCGTCACTGCGCCAAGTGAGTTTCCCGGGTTGCTTATTTTGACCAGCAGAATATAACCCAGCGGGGGTGGAAATGCCTCTGTCGGAAACAAGGGAATAATAAATTTGGAGGAGAGATCACAAGATAATAAATAAGGGAAAGTGCGAACAAGTATCCCACGAACAAAAAATGAAAATTTTAGTCATTTAATATCAATGGGTTACCAGTAAATGCTCTCGTGCCATATGACTTATTCGCACCTTCCTAAGCAGAGAGGGGACTATCTTGAATATTATTTCGTATTGTTATAGCTTCGCCGCAAAAAGAAATAAACCACCTCAAAATAAATCACAAAGAAACCAAATAATACTGAACAATACCCACCGTAACAAAATGTAACTTATTGCGGATTTATATTATCCAGTCTACCGATTAAAAAGGCCTCCAACAAGGGAGGCCTCCAATAAATATCGATTTTAATAAACCGAGATATTTAGTTCTTCTGTGAACGTTTCACTGCATCAATAAAGACCGATTTCGCCTTGGTTGAACCGGCGCGCTCGGCTTCATTCACGAGTTGCATCGCCTTGTCGATGTCACCGGCCTTCACCGCTTTCTCGATCTGGGCGTTGTAGAAGCTCTCGGTCTCGCTCAGCATGGCGGGAGCCGGCTTGCTCGGCGCTGCGGCAACGGCTGCCGTGGTGGCCGCAGTCGCAGCCACGGCAGTGGTTGCAGGCTTGGCCTGGCTCATCGCCACCTTGTCGGCGTATTCAGGCTTGAACACGGCTTCCAGGCCTTGTCCCTTGGCCATGTCCGTGACCTTTATCTGTACCAGACCCCAGGGCGAATGCGGGATCACGGGGTCCTTGATATCCGGCTCGACCGTGCCGTTGGCACGGGCAAAGGCCTTCGCGGGGTGCAAGATGGTGGTGCTGCCCGCCGTCCCGTTGGCCGGCGCATAGACCACCATATAGGTTTCAGTGGCGGGATTGCCCGGCATGCTGCGGTCCACAAACACGCGCCCCTCAATCCTGTCGTTGTCGAGCAGGTGGGCTGGTTGATAGGCAAAGACCGACTCACCCAGCACGCGAGTCACCTTGAACTGGGCATCCAGCATGATCACCTTGGGAACCAGGACCGTCTTGCTGACCTGGGAGGCCAGGGTGATGGCCAGATTGCCGGTATTGGCCGGCAGACGATAGGCGGCAAAATAGCTCATGCCCTCGTCAAACTGATAACTGGGCTGCTTGCCGTCGATGGCCAGCAGCGTCTCGCCTTCCGGCAGGGAGACATAATTGAATTCGTTGAACCCTGTGCAACAACTGGTTGCCTGGGAGAGCGCCTGCTTGGCCTGATCGGCATTACTCAGAATGGAGGCGTGCTCCTGCACGGGCACCACCATGCTACCGGAACAACCGGCCAGCAGCGCGGTAACCATGGCCGCGATAGACATCTTTACCAGTTTCATTCTTCTTATCTCCATAACCCAGTTGCCACATCATGCGAAACAAAACTGCCCCCATGAGGGGGCAGTGACTAACTTAACTGAAGATATTGCTTACCACCAGGCTTCTGCTTGTACGCCAACCTGATAGGTGTCTTTGGAGGTGTTGCCTTCAAAGGCGTTGTTGTCTTCGGTGTTTTCCAGGTAGGTGGCGAACACGCGGATTTCCGGACGGGCCCAGAAGCTGGAACCGGCGGACCAGGCCTGAGCCAGGGTCAGCTTGTAAGCACCGTCTTTGTCGGTGTTACCGGAAGTGGACTTGTTCTTGTCCTGGAAGTAGCCGCCTTCGAAGATGGTCTTGTTGAAGTCATCCCACTTGTACATCGGGCGAATAACGGCAGACATGGTTTCATACTTGTCGTTGCCATCCCGCATGTCGTTGCCTACACCGTAGACCAGCTGGTGGCCCATCTCCCAGGAGTTACCCATCGGGATGACGCCCCAGTTGATGATACGGAAGCCGTCGGCACCGTCTTTCGCTTCAGCACCGTACCAGGAGCCGTCGCCGTAGAAGGCCATGGTCTTGGAGTAGCCTTCGGTACCGTACTGCAGCACGGTCTTGTTGAAGCCACCGAAGATGCCCTGGGTCAGCTCGGCAGTCAGCATGACGCCGTCTTTCATGTTGTTGTTTTTCAGCTCTTTCTGGGCGTCGGTCTCATTGACCAGCGCGTACATGGCGCCGACTTCCAGAGAGCCGTCTTGCCACAGCGGGATGCCGGCATAGCGCAGGTCCAGGGTGTTGACGTTCAGATCTTCGTTCTTGGTGTACTTGTTAACAGTTTCTTCAACATACTGACCTGTTGGATTGCCATTGGCATCCAGAACAGGCTTTTTAATAGTCTCTTTTCCTGTTACTGAATAAGTTCCAAATACATCGCCCGAGCTGCGATCGTTGCGAACCCAGGCGAAGGAGATCTTGCCAGGGCCAGCCTGGATACCTTCGATACCTGCGCCAGGACCGGAGATGTTCCAGTAGTAGAAGTCAGAGATGTGGATGTCGTGACGTTGATAGAAACGCTTACCGGCCCAGAGGGTGGCTTCCGGAGCGAAGCCCAGCAGACCCTTGGCTTGTACGTTGAACTGACGCAGTGCGAATTCAGAGTCGCCGTTGCACTGTTTGGCATCGAAGTTACAGACGGTGCCGGTCCCTTCCCAGTCATTGGAACCATTGGAAGTCATGGCAAACATGGAGTCTACATAGAAGGTCTTGCCATCTTTGTTGAAGACTTCCTGACCCAGTTGCACTTCACCGTAGGTGTCGTTTTCGTTACCCAGACGACCGACCTTGTTGACGTTGTATTTGACCATGTCCCCGTCACCGGAAACACCGACACCTGAACGGAAGTAGCCGTGGAAATCAACGGCGAAGGCGGCTTGGGAAGCCAGGGCTGCGGTTACTGCTGCAGCGATCGGGAGCCACTTTGCTTTCATTTTCATTTTCCTTATTCCCGCTGAGAGGAGTGTGATCCTGATATTCAAGTTCTTATCACCGGAAAAACGTTTTGGTGATAACCGAGGTCGATTATAGGTACCCAAATTCCCTGCAAACATGAGCTGATTCACAAAACGATGACAAATCGCACGCCGCCAACAACCACAGCAACAAAAGCTCATTAAATTTAAGTTTGTTGGACAAAGTCTCCGGTATCGAGCAAAAACAAGAAAACAAACACCAAAGAAAGCGCTTTCAAATATTAATTCGCGACGAAATTTAAGTGACAAATCCGTGTCGCAGTAGCAAAAACATGACTGAAATCGCTTTCAATGCGGAACTTTTAATTTTTCAATTTGTCGTGGGTGATGATGAATATGGCCAACCGGTTATCATCATTGGCGAGAAAAATAACCGGACGAAAGAGAGGATATATTTGGGGGCTGAGGCGTGACGCCCCAAAAATAAAACACCCCCGTCAGAACACTCACGGAGGTGAATTTATTCTCGGGGAGAAGGGTCTGGCTACAGTCTATTTTCCCAGGTTTTCAACCAGGCCAGCGCTGCCACTTCAGGCTCATCTTCTACCGTCGCATCGATTTCCAGGTGCACAACCAGTGGCTCGGCAGCCAGCTCCTGCAACAGGGCATCCAGCGTTCGCCCCGCTCCGCAGAAGTGTTCATAGCTGCTGTCTCCCATGGCGATGAGGGCATAGCGCCATCCCTTCATATAAGGAGCACGATCGGCCAGAGCACTGGCAAAGGGCTGCAAATTGGGCGGTATATCCCCCTGCCCCGTGGTGGCGGTCACGATGAGCAGAAAGCGTGAGGCATCGATGTCGGTCAGCGCCGCGTCATCGAAGATCTGGCAGACATGGCCATTGGCTTGCAGGTGATCAGAGAGGGTCTCGGCCACCAGCATGGCAGAGCCGTAGACGGTGCCGACCAGGATGTCGATCTCGGCCATCAGCGACTCCTCAGGGACAGACAATGGGCCCGGCAAGACCGGGATGGGTAGGAAGAGCCCCCCTGAACAGGCGGGGGGCACGCGATTGCGCAGGCGATATCTCGTTGAGCCATAAGTCATTCCTCTGACGTACCTGGGCTACAGCATGCCACAGCCCGGTCAGAGGCAACAGATGGAAAGAGGCTCAGGCGCCGTAGTCTTGCTCGCTGGCAGGCCAGCCCAGACGGGCGAACAGACCCAGCACCTCGGGGCCCAGGGGCGCCTGGATCCGCATCGGCACCTTGAGCACCGGATGCTCGAAGCTCAGACGGTGCGCGATCAACAGCAGGCGGTCGCACCCGTAGTGCTCGCGAAAGAAGCGGTTGTGCCGGCCATCCCCGTGGGTGGTATCACCAACGATGGGGTGGAACAGGTGATCCAGATGGCGGCGCAGCTGGTGCTTGCGCCCCGTCTTGGGAAAGAGGCGGACCAGGCTGTAGCGACTGGTGGGATGCTTCTTGGAGACGGCGAAGGGCAACTCGACCTGATGCAGACGACGAAACGCGGTCACCGCTTCCTGGGCGGGGCGATCCGGGTCGCTGAAGGCATCGGCAATCTTGTCCAGCTGCTCCTTGAGCGGATAGTCGATGAGCCCCTCTTCGGGGGCCCATCCCCGCACCAGTGCCAGGTACTCCTTGTGGACCTGACGGGCAGCAAAGGCCTCGGTCAGGATACGGGCCACGGCAGGATCAAGAGCAAACAGCAGCACACCCGAAGTGGGCCTGTCCAGTCGGTGCACGGGGTAGACATGACGACCCCCGATCAGATCCCGGGTCATCTGCATGGCGAAACGGGTCTCGGCCTTGTCGAGCCAACTGCGGTGCACCAGGAGACCGGACGGTTTGTTCACCGCCACCAGCCAGTCATCCTGATAAAGCAGTGTCGGCTGCAAGGCATCCGCTGTCCGGGTCTGCTCGTCCATCATTGTTCGACCACTTTGCCGGAGAGCAGCAGATCGAAACGGGCGATCAGACGAAGCAGGGCCTCGACCTCCGCCAGCTCCTCTTTATAGACCTCACTCGCCATGGGATAGAGGGAGACGCTGGTCGGCAGCGGAGCCTGCAGCAGCACCAGCTGCTCCATGCGCGGGATCAGCACGAACTGCAGCCACTGATCGAAACTCAGGGTATCGACACAAAACGGCAGCTCGCTTGCCAGCGCCTCGCTCCCCGGATGGTCGGCTTGCCAGCGTTCCAGACGTTGCAACTCGGCAGTCAGCTCTCCCAGCAGACCGGCAACCAGCAGATATTGATTCATCTCGCTCACTTCCTCATCGCGGGCCCGGTCTGCGACGGGGCCCCACTCAATACGGCCATCAAAAAGGGGCGCTACTATACACCGACCCCGCAATGGCTGCCATGTTACCGTCACCTTCATCCCCTGCATCACCGCCTCTGGCTATCTGGTGCAGCCCCCTTATAATCGCCCGCATTATCTTCAAGCGGGATCTCTTCATGTCTTCCATCAACACCCTGACCGAGTTTCTGACCCAGGCCGATACCCAGTTCCAGCTGTTCGATCTGGGCCGCCAGGTGCGCCCGCTCCCCAGCGACCTCTTCGTGCGCATCGAGCAGCAGCAGGAGCCCTACCCCTGGCCGTTGCAGCAGCACGCCTGGCTCGGCGTGCACTTCTTCCAGCCGACCGAATCCAGGCACTACCTCTGGTTCCTCAAGTTCGCCCTTGATGAACGCGGCCTGCTCATCTCCAGCGGCCCCAAGCATTTCATGGATCAGGTGGTAGAGACTCTGGGCTACAAGCTCACCGGTGAACTGGACGAAGAGAAGGCCCAGCGTCTGGCGGACAACCCCTACACCTTCCGTCCGGCCGAGGCCAAGATGGCCAGTGTGCACGCCAAGCTGGCCCGCCAGCTGGAACAAGCCCCTTCCGCTTACTACGAGGCCCTCTGCCACTATCTGGCGGCGCCGGGGGAAGAGGGGTGGCAGGCCCTGGGACTGCAAGGGTTTGCAGATCTCGCGGAGCAGCTGCAGGTTGAACGCAACCTGGCACTGGTCTGCAAGGCCTTGCCCGTACTGCCGCAGGCCCCCCTCTACGCCCTGTGCCAGAGCCTGGAGAACGCCCCCCTGCCTCCTGCCCTGCAAGGCGCATTGCTGGAGCGCATCGGCAAGGAGCAGGAGTGCGCCGAGCCTGACCCCGAAACCCTGGCCTATCTGTGCCGGGCACTGGCCTCCTGCCCGGGCAACGGACTGCGCACCAACAAGCTGCTGACCCTGCTGCAAACCCGGCCAAGCCCCTCCCTGCTCCTCGCCATCGCTGGCCGCCTCTGGCCCGATCTGAAACACCCCGAACTGCTCGGCCTGTTTCTGGAGCAGCTCGCCCTGCAACCCACCCAGTTCTTCAACCAGGTATTTGCCGAGCTCGTCACGCTACCGGCATTGCGCAATGATATGCTGGCAAAACTGCGTGACCCCGAACGCAGCGAGGCCCTGGGTCTGGCCATCGGTCGCCTGTTCGCTGCCACCTAGGCCCGACACAACGGCCCTGTTGCCTGAGGTGAACAGGGCCCCACACACATCACAGAAGGAACCCGCTGATGGGAGAAATGCTTGGGATCTTGCTGCTCGGCCTCGTTGGCTGGGCCTTCTGGCAACAGCGCCGCCAGGCGGAGTTGGCTTGGCAATACATGCGCCGCTACTGCCAGCACCACGACCTGCAACTGCTGTCGCTGGCGCGGACACACCGTGCCCTGGGGCACAAGCCCCTGCGCCTGCTCACCTACTACCAGTTCGAGTTCTCCAGCGACGGAGAGAGCCATTATCAGGGGCAGCTCTGCATGCAGGGGCTGCATGTCGCCGGTGTCGAACTGCCACCCCATCGTCTCCCCTCCTAGATTTGAGAGCACGGGGGCTGGCTATACTCTTCCACAGCCCCCTTCCAAGGAGTACCGACATGGAATTGCTCACCCATGACATGGCCGCCCTGTTTGCCCAGCTGGGGCTGGCCAGTGACGACATCAGCCAGCAGCGTTTTATCCGCGACCATCCCATCGATCGCCATACCCAGTTGCCCGACGCGCCGTTCTGGACGCCTTCCCAGGCAGGCTTTCTGCGCGATGCCCTCAGCCACGACGCCGACTGGGCGGAAGCCATCGACCAGCTGGATGTGATGCTGCGCCAGGGGACCTGATCCCCGCACTCCCGGCGGCCAGCGTTGGGTAGACGCGGAGCCGCCAATCCCCTCCCTCTCGCCACCCACGCCCTTCGCTCCGCTTTCCTGATGGACAGGCTTTGATTAAGCTCTGTGCCACTATCCACCCGCAGCAAGACGGCCGTGCAGGAGCCAAGATGTCAGCCCAAGAGATCATCCAGATAGCCAACGAACTCAGTGCCAGGGGGATCACCCCCTCTACCGCCATGGTCAAGGCCCGCCTCAGCCATCCCGTGCCCATGGCCGAGCTGCTCAAGGTGTTGAGCCAGTGGAAGCAGCAACCCCAGCCCGCGTCGACAGCGCCCGCCCCCGCCAGTGCCCCCGAGGCGTCCCCCCTGGCCACGGAAAGCGTCACTCTTCAGCAGCTGAGCGAGCAGCTCGCCCGGCTGGAGCAGAAGGTCGATCGCCTCACCGATCTGCTGCTCAACCAGAAGCCGGATTGACCCATCGCCATGTATATCCTCGAACTCACCTTTGAGTGCTACCGCGATACCTCCCTCGGGGAGGCCGAACGGGCCATCGTCCACTACCTCGACATGCTGCGCTATCAGGGTCAGATCCTGGGGCGGGAGTTTCCCACCAGCATGCACGAAGGCTATTTCGTCAGCCGGGTGGTCTGCCCGGAGCAGGACAGCCTGCACCCTGACAACCAGAGCGAGCTGGTCGCCCTTGCCGAGCAAGGTCTGCACCAGGCGGGCCTGCTCGCCCCCAAACTCCACCTGCAAGGGGCGGATCTGCTCTCGGACAGCACGGACCCGTGCGCAGAGCAGGGGGAGCGTTCCAGCTGGATGCTGCTCTACACCAGCTTCCTGCACAGTTGCTCTCCCCTGCGCTGCGGCGACCACTTCGCTCCCATACCGCTCTATCGGCTGCCCGCCGTCGCCAACGGTGACCACAAGCAGATCATCAAGTGGCAGGAAGATTGGGAAGCCTGCGATCAGTTGCAGATGAACGGCTCCATCGCCGAACACGCCGCCCTGCACGAAATCGGCGAGGTGGGCAGCCGCCTTCATCGCCGGGGCAGCGATCTCGCCAGACGGCTGGAGCTCCTGAGCGGCATCCCCACCTATTACTATCTCTACCGGGTAGGTGGCCTGAGCGCTACCGAAGAGCGGGCTCGCCCCTGCCCTGGCTGTGGTGGCCCATGGGCGCTGGCCGCCCCCCTGCACGAGATCTTCGACTTCAGGTGCGAGCCTTGCAGGCTGGTCTCCAACCTCTCCTGGGACTTCAAGGAGTAGGTGCCCACCGCGCACAATGGCGCATTAAAAAGAGAGGGCCTTGCCAGGTGGCAAGGCCCTCTCTTTTGGGGCATCACTGGGGCAAGGTTTCCAGTCGCGCCAGAAAGGCCGGCAACGAGGAGGCCAGCGTCAGGCGCCGCCCGGAGTCCAGCCACTCCAGCCACACCTGGCCGCTCTCGTTATCGAGGGAGACCAGCGTCATCTCGTTGCGGGTCGTGGCAATGAAGAGTGAAGGGGATCGCTTCAACTTGCGCAGCATCAGCAGGTGGCCGATGAGGTTCTCCTTGAGCAGATCCAGATCGGCATCGTTCCACGGCAGGATGAGTTCGATGCGCAACCCCTTGAAAGAGCAGGACAGAGGGCGGCTGAACCAGTGGCCAAACAGGGCGATGGCGCTGGGATGCAGGGTCAGCTCCAGGGCGTTCGCCATGGCCGTGAAGTCGGCTGCCTGCTCCCGCTGGAACGGACGCCAGGCGACCCGCCCCTCCCTGGGTTCATCCAGCTCGCAAGGAGAGCGCCAGTCGGCCTCCCAGTCACACAGGGGCAGCCCCCGCCTTCCTTCGCCATCGCGCTGCCAGCGTAAAAAGAACTGCTCCAGGGCAGACAGGACTTGATCCGACATCGATATTCCCCACAATAGCGGCCTCTGATGGCCGCAAGTACCTGATCGAAAAATCGGGCCATTGCACCATCAAACCCCTTATCAGACAAGCGTGAGCAAACCAGCATGAGCAAACAAGAGAGATACGCCGGCGCCAGTGTGCTGCAAGGCCTGAGCCTGGGGCAGCAGTCCGCCTACATCAGCCAGTACACCCCGAGTCTGCTGCAGCCCGTGCCACGCAGCCTGAACCGCGACGATCTTGGCCTGAGAGGTGAACTGCCGTTCCAGGGGTGCGACGTCTGGACCCTGTATGAACTCTCCTGGCTCAATGCCAAAGGCAAGCCCGTGGTTGCCATCGGGGAGGCCTTTGTGCCTGCTACCAGCCCGAATCTCATCGAGTCCAAGTCGTTCAAGCTTTACCTGAACTCCTTCAACCAGACCCGCTGCGACTCCCTGGAGGCGGTGCAGGCGCTGCTGGTTCAGGACCTGAGTGGCTGCGCTGGTGCCCCGGTGAGCGTCACCCTCTTCACCCTCGACCAGGCCCCCCACCAGATAGCCCAGCTGCCCGGTGAGTGCATCGACAGCCTGGATATCGAGGTGGACGGCTACGAGTTTGACGAGACCCTGCTGCAAGGGGCCGCCGGTCACGAGATCGTGGAGGAGACCCTGCACAGCCACCTGCTCAAGTCCAACTGCCTGGTGACCAGCCAGCCGGACTGGGGATCCGTGGTGATCCACTATCGCGGCCCGCGTCTCGACCGGGAGAAGCTGTTGCGCTACCTCATTTCGTTCCGCCAGCACAACGAGTTCCACGAGCAGTGCATCGAGCGCATCTTTACCGATCTCAAGCACTTCTGCGCCCCGGAAAAACTGACCGTCCATGCCCGTTACACCCGCCGCGGCGGCCTGGACATCAACCCTTTCCGCAGCGACTGGGAGCCGGTTCCGGCGAACCTGCGCCTCATTCGCCAGTAATCACCGGCGCCGCCATCCTGCGGGCTGCGGCCGGCTGCGCATCACCTCAGTAAACTCTGGACGGGCGGGGGTGGGCTTGGATAACATGCCTGCACCTCCGTGCCGTTCTTAATCCAATGAATCAACTGTTTTTTCTGGCAATGATGATGTCCTCCCTGTCGGCTCCTGATCTGGATCTGGCCAAGGAGCAGTTGTCCATCGACCTGCAGCAGGCCCAGACCCTGGTGCTGACCGATCCCGCCAGATGTGCCCAGATTGCCACCTCCTTCCTCGAACGCACGGCCAACAATCCCAAGCAGATCATCAGCAACCGTCAGGAGTACGGCTATCGCGAGCCGATGCTGAACTACGGTACCGCCACCCAGACCACGGGCGCCTATCTGCTCAAGGGGGAGTGTCTGCAGCAGCTAGGGCAGTTCGCCCAGGCACAGGAGTCCTTCGAGCAGGGCATCGCCATGGCCGAGAAAGAGCAGCAGTTCGAGCTGCAGGCCCATGGGCTCTATCTGCTGGTTAGAAGCCGCAACCTGCAACAGCATACCCATGGCGCCGCGGCCCCCCTGCTCGACAAACTCGACAAACTGCTGGCCAATCCCGACCTCAAGGAGAGCCAGTTGCAGGTCTACAGCCGCCTGCTGCGCGTCAACGCCAGCATAGAGGAGCGGCAATTCGATCTCGCCAAGCAGCAGCTGGCCGAGACCCGCAAATGGGCGGATCACGCCAAACACCCTCTGGCCAGGGCCTGGACCAGCGCAGTGGGCGGGGATCTCTATCAGGCTCTGGGTCAGCCCCAGCTTGCACTGGGGGAGTACATCGAAGCACAACAGCAAGCCAAGCCCCTGCAGGATCCCCTCTTCCTCGGCCTGCTTTCGAACCAGATGGTCAGCCTCTATCAGGAAGAGCAGGAGCCACAAAAAGCGCTGCAATACGCCAGCGAGGCGGCCAACTATTTTCATGCCCTCGGCAATTCCTCCATGCTGAGCGACGCCCTGATCGTGCTCGCCCGTCTCAACCGGGATCAGGGCGAGATGAACATGGCGCTGGTCTATTTCTTCAATGCCCTCGACCTGCTGGACGAGAGCAGCAACCGTACCCGCATCGCCCATCTCAAGTTCGAGATAGGCAAGACCTACCTGCAGACCGGCAACCTCAACCTGGCGCGAAACTACCTGAACGCCGCACGCCAGTCCCATGAGCTGGGGGATGACAAGGAGTCGCTCATCGACACCCTGCTGTTGCTGGGAGAGCTGCACCTCAAGCAGCAGGAGGCGGGCATCGCCATCCTGCAGTTGGAGAACGCCCTCACCCTGGCCAACCGGATTGGGGACATCCGGCGCCAGTTCGAGATCTTCCGCCTGCTCTCCGTCGCCTATGAGCAGAAGGGTTACCTCCAGCAGGCCCTGGAGAGCTACAAGAATTACCACCAGCGCAGCGAACTGGTTCGCCAGCAACAGCTGGCGCTGGAGCAGGAGGCGGTGCGCGACAACTACGCCCAGGTGGAGCGTGTGCAACAGGTCAAGGAGCTGGAACAGCAACTCGACGTCAGCCAGCACCAGCAGGAGCGATACCTCTGGACCAGCGTCAGCACCGGGCTGCTGCTGGCACTCTTCATCTATCTGTTCTTCACCCTCTGGCTGAAACTGCGGGTCGCGCGCCTTCATGCCAAACAGCTGGGAGAGGCCCTGCTGGTAGAGCCGCGCAGCGGCCTGGCCAACTGGCAGCGACTGATGAGCCGCTGGCCGCGGGAGATGGCAAAGCGCCAGCAAAAATCCGAGCGCTGGTACCTGAGCGAACGCCCCACCAGCGAATTTGACGACAAGCTGCACTACCTGCTGTTCCGGGTTCCCTTCCTGATCAACAGCCTGGAGCAGCACGGCTATCAGGTCAGCCGCGAGATAGAGCAGGCCTTCGGCCGTTACGTCAACGAACTGACCCCGCAGGATGGCCGCATCTACGACCTGCGCGAAGGCCACCTGCTCTATGTGGTGCCCCAGCGCCACGTGGCCCAGTTGCATCAGCTGGCCCAGACCCTGCTCGACACCCTGGCAGCCTTCCCCTGCGAGCACCAGCTGGACAGGCGCATCAGCCTCGGCATCGTCAGCCATCCCTTCCTGCCCAAGGCAGCCATGGCCCTCGATCACCACGGCCTGTTCGATCTCTGCTACCTGGCCCTCTCGGGTGCCATTCAGCTCAGCGAAAAATGCCAGCAGAGCGTCTGGCTTGAGCTGGCCGCCATCGATTGCCAGCAGGCCGCATTTTTTAACGGAGATGTGTGGCAATGCTGCTTGATGGCAATTGACAAGGGACTGGTAAAAGTAAATTCTTCTCATGAAAAGCAATGGGTTAACTGGCTTGCGCTTTCACGGATGAAGGTTGCGGACAATCCTTGACAAAAAGGTACTCAACGGGCTCTTTGATTGGCTTTCTGTTGCTGGACGAAACAAAAACGATAATGACAACAGGGCGACCTGAAGAATGAATGATATGGCTGCCGTAACAGGACAACTGGCAAGACTCAGGGAATCCCTCCAGCAGAAACAGCAGGAGCTTGACGGCATGGCGAGCTTCTCCGATGCCGAACGCACCCGCAGTATCCAGTTCATCGGCAAGTTGATGCAAGCCTGTCGCGGCCACGATCGCGAGCTCGACAACCGGCTCGCCAAGCTCAAGCAGAAACTTGAAGGCAACCCTCCGCTCACCTCCATCGATGCCGATCTGATCGCCATCGAGAAGCTGTTGCAGCAGCACAGCCACACCATGGAAGAGTCCATCAGCCTGACCCGGGCAGCCATCGATCTCGGCAGCAAACAGCTCAAAACCATCAAGGGGTTTCCGGAAGATACCCGCCGCGCCCTCAAGGAGTTTCTCGCCAGCCCGGAGAGTTACGGCATCGGCGATCACCAGAAGAAGGTGATCCGGCTGCTGGAGTTCTACCAGCAGGCGATCAAGATCCAGCTGCTGCCGCGCAAGCCGCTGATCCCCCCTTCGGCGGAGATCCCCACCGAGCTCTCCAGCCCGGCCCCTACCGACTCCTTTGACATCAAGGCACATGCCCAGATTTCAGACGAGTTGCAGCGTCTCATCACCGAGCTCGACTTTGCCGGCGCCGTGGGCGAGAGCCTCGCAGACATCCGCCGCCAGTTGCTCGGGGGCATCACCCCTGCCCTGCTGGCCGAAGTCTGCCTGCAGATCATCGAACTCATCATCGAGGGTACCCGGGAAGAGCGCAAAGCCTCCCAGGCGTTTCTCAGCACCCTGAACGAGAGTCTCTCCTCGGTCCATTACAGCTTTACCGAATCCCTGGATGAAGGGCGGGCGCTGCAAAATGCCGCCCATCTCAGCGGACAGGCGCTGGAGCGGGAACTCGCCGCCATCGATCGCGCCATGGCAGCCCATGACTCGCCACAGATACTCAGGGGCGCCATTTCTGGGCATCTGGACACCATCCGCCGGCTGCAGCAGGAGCGGGAGGAGATGGCCAACCGCGAGCGCCACCTGCTCACCCACCTCTCCAACATGGAAGCCAAGCTCAGGTTGATGAAGGACGAGACCGCCGAGTACAAGAAGCGGCTCAGCATCCAGAAACACAAGCTCTTCCTCGACAGCCTGACCCAGGTACACAACCGGGCGGCCCTGGACGAGCGGCTCGAGCTCGAATACAAACGCTGGCTACGCTATGGCACCCCCCTGTGCCTGGCCATCATCGACATCGACCACTTCAAGCACATCAATGACAATTACGGCCACATGGCCGGCGACAAGGCATTGAAGGTGGTTGCCAAGGCCCTGCAGAACGCCTTGCGCGACACCGACTTCATCGCCCGCTTTGGCGGTGAGGAGTTCGTGGTCCTGCTGCCGAACATCAATCCGGACAAGTACCAGAAGCCGCTGGAGAACCTGCGTCAGACCATCAAGAGCATCCCGTTCCGCTTTCGCGATGCCAGGGTCGAGATCACCATCTCCATCGGTGCCACCCTGTTTCGGACCGGCGACCATACCACGGATGCGTTCGAGCGCGCCGACAAGGCGCTTTACAGTTCCAAGCACTCCGGCCGGGATCAGGTCAATCTCGCCTGAATCCGCTTTGAGGGGCGGCTAAAAAAGCGGCAAACGCACAGTCCCCCTATTCCCCTGCCCACCCCCTTGCCTCTACTATCGAACCCGAGGGATGCCAAAGCATCCCGTTTTCTCCCCAGGGAAAGCACAACGATAACAAGCGAGTGAAAGGGGAAATTATGATTACACACATCAATCCCGTGGGCAGCATGGACCTGCTGTCCCAGCTCGAGGTGGATCGCCTCAAGCAGACGGCCTCCAGCGATATCTATCAACTGTTTCGCAACTGCTCGCTGGCGGTCCTCAACTCCGGCAGCCATACCGACAGTTCCAAAGAGATACTGGAACGTTTCAAATCCTTCGATATTCACGTGATCCGGCGCGAGCGCGGGGTCAAGCTCGAGCTGTTCAACGCCCCCGAGCACGCCTTCGTCGACGGCGAGATCATCCGCGGCATCCAGGAGCACCTGTTCTCCGTGCTGCGGGACATTCTCTATGTGTCGACCCAGCTCGAGTCCAATCGTCTGGTCAACCTGACCAGCTCCACCCATATCTCCAATGTGGTGTTCGCCATCCTGCGCAACGCCAAGGCGATCCTGCCCGGCGCCGATCCCAACCTGGTGGTCTGCTGGGGCGGCCACTCCATCAACGAGGTGGAATACCAGTACACCCGGGCGGTGGGTAGCGAGCTGGGTCTGCGCGAGCTCAACATCTGTACCGGCTGCGGTCCGGGTGCCATGGAGGGCCCCATGAAGGGGGCCGCCGTCGGCCACGCCAAGCAGCGGGTGCGCAACGGCCGTTACATCGGTCTCACCGAGCCTTCCATCATCGCCGCCGAACCGCCGAACCCCATCGTCAACGAGCTGGTGATCCTGCCGGACATCGAGAAGCGGCTGGAAGCCTTCGTGCGTCTGGGTCACGGCATCATCATCTTCCCGGGCGGGGTCGGCACTGCCGAGGAGCTGCTCTACCTGCTCGGTATCATGATGCACCCGGCCAACGATCGCCAACCCATCCCCATCGTGCTGACCGGCCCGAAAGAGAGCGCCGACTACTTCCGCGCCATCGACGACTTCGTCAAGGCGACCCTGGGGGAAGCCGCCACCAGTCTCTACCGGATCATCATCGGCGATGCGCCCGAGGTGGCCCGCGTGATGAAGGAGGCGATGCCGAAGATCCGCGAATACCGCAAGTCGGTGGGAGATGCCTACTCCTTCAACTGGTCCCTGCGGATCGAGCCCGAGTTCCAGCTGCCGTTCGAGCCGGATCACGCCAGCATGGCCAGCCTGGATCTGCATCGCAACCAGCCACCCCAGCTGCTGGCAGCCAACCTGCGCCGCGCCTTCTCAGGCATCGTCGCAGGCAACGTCAAGGAAGGGGGCATCAGGGCCATCGAGAAGAAGGGTCCCTTCAAGCTGCACGGCGACAAGGAGCTGATGCACCTGATGGACAGATTGCTGGAAAGCTTCGTCAAGCAGCAGCGCATGAAGCTGCCGGGCAGCCAGTACGTTCCCTGCTACGAGATAGTCAAATAGTCGGGACATCACAATGCACCGCACCGGAGGGGCCCATGGGCCCCTCTTTCATTGACTGGTCTTCTACGGGGTTAGCAGGAGACGCCACCATTGTTACAATGGCAATCCCCGACGCCCGGAGTGCCCCATGCCACACCTGCTCATCATCGATGCCCTCAACCTCATCCGCCGACTGCACGCGGTGCAGAGCCAGCAGGGACTGACCCCGGCTCAGGCCCTGCTCGCCACCCGTGCCAACCTCATCAACACCTGCAAGAAGCTCCTGGCGGCCAGCAAGCCGACCCACGCCATCGCGGTCTTTGACGGTGAGGTCCACAGCTGGCGCAAGACGCTCTATCCCCCCTACAAGGAGGGCCGCACCCCCATGCCGGATGAGCTGAGAGAAGGGCTTGCCGACCTGCAGGACGCCTTCTGGGAGTGCGGTGTGGATGCCCTGCTCTCCCAGACCGACGAGGCGGACGATCTCATCGCCACCCTGGCAAGCGGCATTGCCCAGCACGGCGCCAGCGCCACCATCATCTCCACCGACAAGGGGTTCTGCCAGCTCATCTGCCCGCAGATCCGGGTGCGGGATTACTTCAACAAACGCTGGCTGGATGCCGCCTTCGTCCAGCAGCAGTACGGCGTTACACCGACCCAGCTTGTGGACTTCTGGGCCCTGACCGGTATCAGCGGCTCCAACATCAAGGGGGTGCCCGGCATTGGCCCCAAGACCGCCACCCAGTTGCTGCAGCAATACGGGGACCTGGCTGCCATGCTGGAGGCCTGTGAGCGGGAGGAGGCCACCAGACCCCTGCTCAAGCTGCGCCAGCACCGGGAAGAGGCCCTGCTGGCCCAACGCCTGGTCCGGCTGCAGCACGATATCCCGCTCGGGTTCAACCTGCGGGAGATCCGCTACCCTCCCATCCCTGATGCCGGGGCGTGATCCCCAGCACACCATTTCCCAAGACAGGCCGTACCTGTTGACATAAATGGGTAAAATGTAAAGAAACATGGAGGATGTGGTGCAAAAATGGTATAAAGCCGACGAATCCTCCCCCTCTGTTCCCTAGAAGTGGATACGCCTCATGTCAAAAAGAAAGATTACCGTCATCCCGGGCGACGGCATCGGCCCCAGCATCATCGAGTCCGCCATCCAGATCCTGACCCACGCGGGTTGTGACTTCGACTACGAATACGCAGACGCCGGTCTGGTAGCCCTGGAAAAACATGGCGAGCTGCTGCCCCAGGCCACCCTCGACCCTGACTCTTATACACAAGTAGCGCCCTGAACGGAACCATTCCCGTTTTCCAGGATCTGATCTTCCATGTGACCTCCT
>NZ_JAPDBZ010000009.1:0-62920 GCF_027705505.1 Aeromonas sp. QDB56 | reverse complement strand
AGCCTTGCTCCCCCAACTCAAGTCGCATTTATGAATAATTAGTCAAAAATGTGCTTATCTGAACAGCATTGCGCCTCTCGGCGGGTTTTTCATTGCATCGGACTGCGGGTCGATTACTCGGCCTGGGCTGCCTGGATGCCGGTCAGGGCGATGGTGTAGACGATGTCGTCCACCAGGGCGCCGCGGGAGAGGTCGTTGACCGGCTTGCGCATGCCTTGCAGCATGGGACCGATGGAGACCAGCTCGGCGGAGCGCTGTACCGCCTTGTAGGTGGTGTTGCCGGTGTTCAGGTCCGGGAACACGAACACGGTGGCCTTGCCGGCAACCGGGGAGTTCGGTGCCTTGGACTTGGCGACGTTCTCCATGATGGCCGCATCGTACTGAAGCGGGCCGTCGATGATGAGGTCGGGACGCTTGGCCTTGGCCAGCTCGGTCGCTTCACGCACCTTCTCCACGTCCGCGCCGGCGCCGGAGGTGCCGGTGGAGTAGGAGATCATGGCCACGCGCGGCTCGATGCCGAAGGCGGCGGCGGAGTCGGCGGACTGGATGGCGATCTCGGCCAGCTGCTCGGCAGTGGGATCCGGGTTGATGGCGCAGTCACCGTAGACCAGCACCTGATCCGGCAGCAGCATGAAGAAGATGGAGGAGATCAGGGAAGAGCCCGGGGCGGTCTTGATGATCTGCATCGGCGGACGGATGGTGTTGGCAGTGGTGTGCACCGCACCGGACACCAGACCGTCTACCTCGTTGCGCTCCAGCATCATGGTACCCAGTACCACGTTGTCTTCCAGCTGCTCGCGGGCAACCACTTCGGTCATGCCCTTGTTCTTGCGCAGCTCGACCAGACGAGCCACATAGCGCTCGCGCACGGCAACCGGATCGATGATCTCGACGCGGTCGGTCAGGATCACGCCCTGCTGTTCAGCGACGCGGCGGATCTCTTCCGGGTTGCCCAGCAGCACCGGACGGGCGATACCGCGCTCGGCACAGATGGCGGCCGCCTTGATGGTGCGCGGCTCTTCCCCTTCCGGCAGCACGACGCGCTTGTTGGCCTGACGGGCCAGCTCGGTCAGCTGATAGCGGAAGGCCGGCGGGCTCAGGCGACGGGAGCGGGTGGACTTGGCGGAGAGGGACTCGATCCAGTGCTTGTCGATGTGACCAGCAACGTAGTCTTGCACCAGCTCGATACGCTCGCGGTCATCTTCCGGGATGTCGATGTTGAAGTTCTGCAGGCTGACAGCGGTCTGCCAGGTGTTGGTGCCGGTGATCATGATCGGCAGACCGGTGGCCATGGCCTGTTGGCACAGGGCCATCACCTGGGGTTCCGGATGGTAGTTGCCGGTCAGCAGCAAGGCACCCAGCTTGACGCCGTTCATGGCGGAGAGGCAGGCGGAGACGATGACGTCGGAACGGTCGCCGGAGGTTACCAGCAGGCTGCCCGGACGGAAGTGCTCGATCATGTTGTGGATGGAGCGGGCGCAGAAGGTCACGGTCTGCAGGCGGCGGCTTTCCAGCTCACCCTTGTTGATGATCTTGGCGGCCAGGTGCTTGGCGAGATCCTTGGCGCGCGGTGCGATCAGCTGGGTGTTCCAGGGGATGCAGCCGAGGATGCGCAGCGGGCTCTTGCCGAAGACCTGCAGCACTTCCAGGTTGTGGCCGGTGTCGGCGCCGTGGTGGTGCGCTTCGAACATCTCGGTCAGGTCGGGACGGGTCACGCCGTGCTCGTCAACCGGGGCACCCACCTTGTTGATGACGCAGCCCACGATGCGCGGGTTGTTGACGCCACCGAAGTTGGAGCAGGCCAGCTCGATGCGCTCTTTGAGCTTCTGGCTGGAGTCGTTGCCCGGATGGGTCACGAACACCATGTCGGCGTCCAGCGCCTTGGCGACGTCGTAGTTCAGCTTGTTGGCAAAGGGTTGCTTGTCGGTCGGAACCAGGCCCTCGATCACCACCACTTCGGCACCGCTGGTCTTCACGTGCTCTTCGAAGCGGGCCACGATCTCTTCCAGCAGGATGTCGGTGTTGCTGGAGGTGATCATGTTCTCGGCGTAGGAGAGGGCGAACGGCTCGGGCGGGTTGATGTTGGCAGCGGCGCGGATCACGGCGGTGGAGCGCTCGGTACCGGTTTCACCCGGACGCGGCTGGGCGACCGGTTTGAAGAAGCTGACATTGACACCGTGACGTTCCATGGCGCGAACGACGCCAAGACTCACGGAGGTTACGCCGACACCAGTGCCGACCGGGATGAGCATAATAGTGCGTGCCACTTATTACCCCTTGTTCATTTTTTGGGATCAGGAAAAGGCCGCCCTGGGGCGGCCTTGCTCTACAGCTAATTTATGCGCCGACCAGTTCCAGCGCGTCGTGGGCGATGACCCACTCTTCGTTGGTCGGGATAACCAGGGCCTTGGTGGAACCAGCCTTGGTGATCTCGCCGCCCTTGCCGAAGCGAGCCTTCAGGTTGGCGTCGTGGTCGACGTCAAAGCCCAGCAGGCCCAGCTTGTTCAGGGTGATCTCACGGATCGGGGCGGAGTTCTCGCCGATGCCGCCGGTGAAGACCACGGCATCCAGACGACCGTCCATGGCGGCGGCGTAGGCACCGATGTACTTGGCCAGACGGTAGCAGTACACGTCCATGGCGCGCTTGGCTTCTTCCTTGCTGTCGTAGTTGTCTTCAACGAAACGGCAGTCGGAGGTGACTTCGGTCAGACCCTGCAGGCCGGATTCCTTGGTCAGCATGGTGTTGATCTCGGCAACGCTCATGCCCAGCTTGTCGTGCAGGAAGAAGATGATGGCCGGATCGATGTCACCGGAACGGGTACCCATCACCAGGCCTTCCAGCGGGGTCAGGCCCATGGAGGTGTCGACGGACTGGCCGTTCTTGATGGCGCAGACGGAGCCGCCGTTGCCCAGGTGGCAGTTGATGATGTTGAGCTCTTCCACCGGCTTGTTCAGCTGCTTGGCCGCTTCCAGGCTGATGTAGTAGTGGCTGGTGCCGTGGGCGCCGTAGCGACGGATGCCGTTCTCTTTGTAGAGCTTGTACGGCAGGGCGTACAGGAAGGCTTCTTCCGGCATGGTCTGGTGGAAGGCGGTGTCGAACACGGCGACGTTCTTCTCGGCCAGTTCCGGGAAGACCTTCAGGGCGGCACGGATACCGATCAGGTGAGCCGGGTTGTGCAGCGGTGCGTAAGGAATGGCGGCTTCGATGCCGGCAATGACGTCATCACAGATGCGAACGGAGGAGGTGAAACGCTCGCCGCCGTGTACCACGCGGTGGCCGATGGCGATCAGGTTCTTGGACAGTTCCGGGTTGAGCGGCAGGATCTTGTGAACGATGAAGTCCAGCGCTTCCTGGTGAGCGGCACCGGCACCCAGATCAGCGTTGCCTTTCTCGCCGTTCAGCTTCCACTTGATGCGGGCGTCGTCGAGGTTGAAGCATTCGGCCAGGCCGGACAGCAGGTCATCACCGGTGGTTGCGTCAATGACAGCAAACTTCAGGGACGAGCTGCCACAGTTAAGAACAAGAACCAGCTTACTCATGAATAAATCCTATCGCAGATTGGGTTGGGTTGGAGGATGCGCCGGACGCGGTGCGTCCAAAAACTATCAACTTATCCTTATGAGGGTTGGCAATCTGTTGCTTGCCCCTTGTATAGTGATACAAGACCCGAAATTCAGACGTCCCTGACTGGTCAGTGGCCGTGCCCCAGCGTAAAAATGGGCGTACAAAGGATAACCTGATTGTTGAAAAATAACAAAGTCATCCTCAACCTTTGTTATTGCCTCTCAAATATTGTCGAGGTTTTGCCGTTAATGCGTTCGAAAAGAGCTCGGAGGTAGCATGAGCATGAACATTTTTGGAACTAAATTACAGCAAGGCCGTCATTATATGACTCTTTGGCCGCGCCGTCCCGAGCTTAATTCCATGTTCCCGGAGAATCGGGTGATCAGGGCCACCGAGTTCGCCCTCAAGGTGATCCCGGCACTGGCGGTGCTCAGCGTCATGGTGCAGTTCCAGTTTGGCGAGCTTCATTACTGGCCCTCCGTGATGGCGTCCGTGCTCTTCCTGCTCAGCCTGCCGCTGCAAGGGTACTACTGGCTCGGCCAGCGCGCCGATACCCGCCTGCCCCCCTCCCTCGCCACCTGGTATCGGGAGATAAACGGCAAGATGAACGAGCAGGGCGGTCAACGTCAGCTGGTGGCCCGTCCCCGCTACGAAGAGCTGGCCGATACCCTCAACGCCGCCTTCAAGCAGCTGGACAAATCCTTCCTCTACGAATGACTTTCCGAAGTCAGACTGACGACAAAGGCGCCCTCAGGCGCCTTTTTCACATTCAGGCGGCCAGCACCTTGCTGATCTCCTGGATGGAGAGCTTGTACTGACGGGGGCACTGACGCCAGACCGCCAGCATGCGCTGGTACTTGTCCCGCATGGCGATGTCGCTGGAGAGCTCGTCGCAGGGGCAGGGCAGTTCGGGGAAGCGCTTGTCCACTTCCAGCAGGAAGCAGACGTAATCCGCCAGTTCCCGCTCCTGGCTGCGGCTGTAGCCGTTGAAGGCAAGGCGGCTCTCGTTGACATCGGCCCGAGCGCTGGCATCCAGGTTGCCCCAGGAGATGGCCAGTGCATGGTGCAGCTCCAGAGTGTCCAGCACCTCCTGGCAGGTGGCGAGATCCAGATGGCCGAAGCTCTTCTCCAGCTCGAGGATCTGCAGGCAGTAGCCGCGCTCGACGATGGTGCTGGCACGCTGGTAAAACGCCGCCTTTTCCGGATTGAGTTTGGCCAGGATCTCGTACTGGTTGCTCAGGATCAGGCGTTCGGTGTGGCTCATGTTCATGGGCTGTCTCGCTGGAAAATGAATCTGGGGTCACGTTAACCCATATCCAGGATGAATTTTTTGATCTGAGAGGGGAGGTTGGCGAGAAAAGGGGGGAAGAGGCGCCCTGGTGAGCCGCCAGAGAGTGGGGGCTGATGCCGTGGTGAAACGAGCAGGGCCCGCCATGGCGAGCCCTGCAACAATGCCGCTGGTGGCTTACCCCTTGACGAGGTTGAGCACCACCTGATGGTGATCGCTGGTCTTGAACTTGTCGAAGCGATGGGCAACCTTGCCCTCTTCGTCGATGAGGAAACTCAGGCGATGGATGCCGTCATACTCCTTGCCCATGAACTTCTTCGGACCCCAGACGCCAAAGGCATCGGCCACCGCGTGATCCTCATCGGCCAGCAGGCGGAAGTTGAGGTTGTCGCGCTCCTCGAACTTTTTCAGGCGCTTGGCGCTGTCAGGGCTGATGCCGAGCACCACCACATTGAGGGCAGCCAGCTCGCTATTGACGTCGCGCAGACCGCAGGCCTGGGTGGTGCAACCCGGGGTCATCGCCTTGGGATAGAAATAGATCAGCACCTTCTTGCCGCGCAGGTCGGCGAGGCGAACCTGATTGCCGTCCTGATCGGAGAGGGAGAAATCGGGGGCCTGGGTACCAGCTTCTAGTGGTGACATGGGGTCTCCTCGGATAAACGCCGTCAGGCGTACTTGTGATTGACGATGAATTCGAACGACTCGGCGCCCAGTCCACGACAGAAATCGGCGAAGGCTGTCTTCGAGCCAGGCTCTTCTCCCTGCTTGGAGAGATTCAACTGAAAGTTCGCCTTGAGCAGGTTGAAGGGCTGCTGTTCCAGGGTGATGGTCTGCATGGCCTGGATGTCCCAGCCGTGATCGCTGAAGAACTGGGTGCACTGACTTACGATGCCCGGCTGATCCCGGATCAGCACCTCTGCGCTGGCGCTGATGTCATATTGCAGGGAGTGGTGGCGCTCGGTGCGTTTCATCATGGTGATGAGATCCCACTCCTGGCTGCGCAGTGGGAGGCTGATTTCCAGTTGCATCAGGCTGTTCCAGTCACCGGACAGCAGCATGATGAAGGTGAATTCGTTGCCGAAGATGCCAAGACGGCTGTCGACAATGTTGCAACCGCAGCCACTGACGTGACGGGTCACCTCATTGACGATGCCAGGCCTGTCCGTGCCGATGGCCGTTACGACCAGGTAGTGAGTCATAAATCGTCTCTCGTCCATTATTGAGAATGCGTTGACCGCGGGGGCCGGCACCCTGCCGTGAGGCCTCTTGTGCGCGCGTGCATTCATACGTTTTGTGCCGGATGGTAACACGGCTTGTCCCGTGCCTCCCTTGTTTTTCAAAAGGGGCAGCTTTACCATTACGCCCCTGAAAATCGGGAGAATTATCCATGTTACGCGGTAGTATTGTTGCGCTCGTTACCCCCATGCTGCCTTCGGGCGACATCGATTGGGTCAGTCTGGCAGCGCTGGTGGAATATCATGTGGATGCCGGGACCAGCGCCATCGTCGCCGTGGGAACCACGGGAGAGTCGGTCACCCTGAGCGAGCAGGAACATATCGCCGTGGTTGAGAAGACGGTGGAATACGCCGCCGGACGCATTCCCGTCATCGCGGGCTGCGGCTCCAACAATACTGCTCATGCCATCGCCCTCTCCCGGCGTTTCGCCACCATGGGCGTGGTGGCGGGTCTCTCGGTTACCCCCTATTACAACAAACCCACCCAGGAAGGCCTCTATCGTCACTATTGTGCGATCGCCGAGGCTAGTGGTCTGCCTCAAATTCTCTATAATGTGCCCGGTCGCACCTGCTGTGACCTCAAACCCGAGACGGTGGCCCGTCTGGCCAAGGTGCCCGGCATCATAGGTTTGAAAGAAGCGACTGGCGATCTTGGCCGTACTCCGCTGCTGCGCGAACTGTGCGGGCCGGATTTTGCGCTTTATAGTGGCGATGACGCCAGCGGATGTGATTTTATGCTGCAAGGGGGCGATGGTGTCATTTCGGTCACCACCAATATTGCGGCGCCCCAGATGGCCGACATGTGTCGTGCTGCCCTGGCCGGTGATGCCGGGCAGGCTCATGACATCAACAATCGATTGATGCCGTTGCATCAGACTCTGTTCTGTGAACCGAGTCCCATCCCGGTGAAATGGGCCTGTGCCCGGCTGGGATTGATGGCGACGGCGACCTTGCGTCTGCCCCTGACCGATCTCACCCCCGAGGGGGAAGCGGCGATGGCGCGAGCACTGACGACTGCGGAGTTGATGGCGAGTGTTTAAAGCAAATGGAAAGGGAAATGCAGTGCGCCTGGTACTGAGTGTCGCGACGGTGGCCGTGCTGGCTGCCTGCAGCTCACCCCAGGAACGCAAAATGGCCAACCGTGGCTTCGAGTATGAAGAGAGCCGCCTCGAAGGCCGCGCCTTCCTTGTGCCCGCCGGGTTGAGTACCCCCGCCTTTAACAGCAATTTCGACATTCCGGCCCTGCCCGAGAGCAGCCGTGAGGGCGCCCTCGGGGCCAAGGTGGACGTGCGTCCGCCCGCCCAGTTGCTCACCGTGGTGCCGGGCAGCCAGGTGGTGGCCAATGCCAGCGAGCCAACCGTCGCCTTCTATGCCCTCAGCACCTCCCAGAGCGTGGAGCGCGATACCTGGGCCTTCCTGATGAACTTCCTGGCCGAACACAAGGTCACCACCGAGAAGCTGGATCAACAGGACGGCGTCTTGCAGACCGGCTGGTTTGACAACTCAGCGGTGCTCGATGGCTGGGCGGAAGATGACGATGACTTCAAGATCCGTCAGCGTTACCAGTTCACCCTGCGCAACGATGTGCAGCGTCACGCCATCAAGATGTCGGTACGGGTGCTGGATCACGAAGAGACCATCGACGGCGAGACCAGCACTGTGCTGACGCCGGCGGACGCCCAGCGTTATGCCACCCGCGCCCTGAACCAGTTTTCCCTCTATTACGACAAGCAGCTCAAGGCCCGTGAACAGCACAAGTCCAGCGATGGCATGGGGCTGGAGCTGGGTCTGGACAACAACGAGCTGAGCGCCTGGATTGCCGAAGGGTCGTTTGACCAGGTGTGGCGCCGCCTCAATCAGGTGCTGCCTGCCTATGGTTTCACCATCAAGGACACCCAGCAGTCCCTGGGCTGGATCGACGTGGAGTACGACGAGCCGGACAGCGAGTTCTGGAAGGCCAAGGGAGCGGAGCCCTTCAAGCTCGAGGAAGACAAGTATCGCTTCCAGCTCGGCGAGATGACGGGCGGCAAGACCTCCATCACCCTGTTCGACAAGGACAAGAAACCTGTCGCATCCGGTGTCATCTCCCAGATGTACATCAGCCTGTCCGAGGCCTTTGCCAAGGGCTTGGCCGATCAGGGGGCGAAGTAAGCATGGAAACAGGGGCCTCGCGCCCCTGTTTTGTTATGTCCGGGTTGCCGCAGGGCCAGCGTGCCGAGCCGGTTGCCCCGGGCCTGAGTACCTGATGATGTGAATCCCCCACAGACAGGGGTCTGGTGCCCCTGCCTAACTAGTCCCACAACAGGAAGTGTTATTAGCCATGAGTCTTGCAGATCAAGTATTGGCGGTGAACGACGATTTGCCGATCCGTACCGATAAACCTGTCCATTCCGGCAAAGTGCGCAGCGTCTACTGGTTGACCCCGGCAGACAGTGCCCGGCTCATTCGGGAGAAAGGCTATGATGTGCCGGCCGATACGCCCCTGGCCCTCATGGTGATCAGTGATCGCATCTCGGCTTTCGACTGCATCTGGCAAGGGGTGGACGGTCTGAACGGCGTGCCGGGCAAGGGCGCGGCGCTCAATGCCATCTCCAGCCACTGGTTCAAGCTGTTCAAGGAGCAGGGGCTGGCGGACAGCCACATCCTGGACATCCCGCACCCCTTCGTCTGGATCGTGCAAAAAGCCCGTCCCGTGATGATCGAGGCGATTGCCCGCCAGTACATCACCGGCTCCATGTGGCGTGCCTACAAGGATGGTGAGCGGGAATTCTGCGGCATCACCCTGCCGGAAGGGCTCAAGAAGGATCAGAAGCTGCCCGAGATCCTCATCACCCCGTCCACCAAGGGGATCCTCAAGGGGCTGGATGGCGTGCCGGAAGCGGACGACGTCAACGTCTCCCGCGGCGACATCGAGCGCCACCATCAGGCCTTCGGCTTCCGCTCCCCGGCGGACATCGACCGCTACGAGGCGCTGCTCAAAGAGGGCTTCAACGTCATCAGCGAGGCGCTGGCTGCCCTGGATCAGGTCTTCGTCGACACCAAGTTCGAATTCGGTTACGTGACCGATGCCGCCGGTCGCGAGAAGCTCATCTACATGGATGAAGTGGGCACCCCCGACAGCTCCCGCATCTGGGACGGCGCAGCCCTTCGCGGCGGCGAGATCATCGAGAAGTCCAAAGAGGGCTTCCGCCAGTGGCTGCTGAACCACTTCCCGGATCCGGACATCCTGCTCAACAAGAACCGCATGCCCGAGCGCTTCGCCCTGGCCCGTGACAACAAGCTGCCCACCGAGGTGATGATGGATATCTCCCGCACCTATGTGGGGATCGCCGAGAAGATCATCGGTCAGCCGCTGGTACGCAGTGCCAATCCGAAACAGGAGATCATCGAGGTACTGCGGGAGCAGTACGGCCTGATCGACTGAGGCCGACCGCTTTTTTTGCCGCAGGCGAACAAACGTTTGCCGGTGGCAGGGGAGGCGCTTGCAACGCAGATGACAAAACGGGCCCCATGACGGGGCCCGTTTTCATTGGGTTGTCCGGAGCGCTCAGCCATTGACCCGGAAGATCTGGCCGGTCTGTACCCCCAGTACCGATTTCTTGTAGGCCTGGGCCACCCGGGCGGCGGGTACCGGCACGAAACCCGGGAAGAAGTCGGCATACTTGCCCATGGACTCTTCCAGCACGGTGGGGCTCACCACGTTGATGCGAATGCCCCTTGGCAGCTCGCAGGCGGCACCTTTCACGAAGTGCTCGATGGCACCGTTGATGGTGGTGGCGCTCACCCCCCAGTGGATGGGCTCCTCGCTCAGAATGCCGCTGATGAGGGTGATGGAGCCACGGTCGCTCAGGTGGGCAATAGCGGCCCGGGTCAGGTTGATCTGGCCCATCAGCTTGCTCTGAAGCCCCACCTGCCACTGCTCGTCCGTCATCTCGGTCAGGGCATTGAAGGCGACGCTGCCGCTGGCGACCACCAGGGCATCGAAGGACCCGACCTGCTCGAAGAGCGCCCGGATGGAGGCGGGGTCGCGCATGTCCACTCTGGCATCCCCCTGGCTGTGACCGACCCGGATCACCTGGTGATCCTGGGCAAGCAGTTCGCTGACGGCGGCGCCAATGGTGCCGGAGGCACCCACAATCACAATCTTCATATCTATCGCTCCTGGTTGAGATGAGTTGATGATAGCGGGATAAAAAGGGAGAAAAAGCGCTTATGATGAACCCATTGTTTCTATATTTGTGCTAATGATGGATATCACTCACCTGGCCAGTTTCTATGAAGTGGTGCAGCGGGGCAGTTTCTCCGCCGCTGCCGATGCCCTGGGGGTGAGCAAGGGGATGCTGAGTCGCCATGTCAGCGCCCTGGAGTCCGCCCTCAATGCCCAGCTGCTCCAGCGCACGACCCGCAGACTCAGCCTGACCGAGGCGGGGAGGGTGCTTCACCAGCAGGCCGGCGAGATCTTCGCCCTGGCCCGGGAGGCGGAGGAGGGGATCCGCGCCCTGACCGAGGAGGACAGCGGCCGCTTGCGCTTCACCTGCCCGGTCAGCACGGGGGACCGCATGGTGAGCGAACTGCTCGCCCGTTTTGCCGAGCTGTGCCCCGGCGTCCAGGTCGAGCTCAACTTCACCAATGCCATGATCGACATGAGCCAGGGGGAGAATGACATCGCCCTGCGGGCCATGGAGCTGATCCCCGACAACCTGGTGGCCCTGCCGCTCGGCAGGCTCAAGGATGTGGTGGTGGCAAGCCCCGCCCTGCTGGCCCGGGAGGGGATCCCCGCCACTCCCTATGAGCTGGGGGGGCGCTCCTGCCTGCTGCAGGGCCACAACCCGGACTGGGAGCAGTGGCACTTTCGCCAGGGGGAGGAGGAGGCGCACATCCTGGTGCAGGGGCGAGTGCGGGCCAACCACTACAGCACCCTGCTGCAACTGGCCCGGGCGGGCATGGGCTTTGCCAAGTGTCCACTGATGCTGGTGGAGGCCAGCCTGGCCCGAGGGGAGCTGGTGGCCGTGCTGACGGAGTGGCAGACCGGCCTGCACCCGATCCATGTGCTGCACGCCCAGCAGCGCCGGGTGCCGAGCAAGATCCGGCTGTTCAAGCAGGTGCTGGCCCAGTGGTTTGCCGAGCGGCCCCATTATCTGCTGGGGTGAGCCTGCATCCCGTTATTTTTCTGTCATCTGGGGCTGCTACCCTGCGCCCTTCATCTCGAAAGGAGAGTCAGGGAATGAAGCGTCATCAGGGTTGGGCAGGGGTTGCGCTGCTGTGCTGCGGCGGTGTGCAGGCCGAGGTCAGGGTCGAGGTGCCCCGGGATTTCCAGATCCTGGCAGTGAGCGCAGGCAAGGTGCAGGACGAGCAGCACGCCGTGCTGGCCGACGGAGAGCAGCAACTGCTGGTGCGCTACGAGGGGGTGATCCCGAGTCGCAACAGCAGCGACAACGATCGCCAGGTTCGCTCCGAGCCCCAGGTGCTTCGCTATGAGGCCCGCGGGCAGTCGGTGCGCCTGCAGGCTCCCGTGCCTGCGGACGAGGCCGGGATGGAACGCTACGCCAGGGCCCCTGTCCTGGGCCTGGTGGCGGGGGGACAGCCCCTCGAGGTGCGCCAGGATACGCTGGTGGTGCAGGGGATGCAGATCGGCATGGACTGGCATGCCAGGCTGATGGAGTACAACCGTGGCGAGGGGCCTGCCGTGCTCGCCGGTGCGGCGGATGTGGCTGCGGCCGCCGTGGCGACGCCCCGGGCCTCCTCCGTGCCGGCCAGCGCCCTGGAAGGGCAGTTGCAACAGCTTTTCCTGCAGGCGGACCCCGCGCTTCGCAAGCGCTTCATCGGTTGGGCCGTGCCGCGCCTTTAAGTTTGCTCCCCGTTGCAGTAACGTGGGCACATCTTTGATTCCCGATGTGCCCATGTTGATCAGCGAGGCCCCCATGTTTGAATTGCACCCCCGCCTTCAGGCGGATACCCGGATACTCGGGGATCTGCCCCTGTGCCGCGTCCTGCTGGCCAAAGACAGCCAGTATCCCTGGCTGATTCTGGTGCCCCGGGTCGCCAACCTGCGGGAGATCCATCATCTGGCCCCCGAGCAGCAACAGCAGTTGATGCAGGAGTCCTGCGCCGTCGCCACCCTGATGGAGCGGGCACTCGGCCCGGACAAGATCAACGTGGCGGCCCTCGGCAATCTGGTGCCTCAGCTGCACCTGCACCACGTGGCCCGCTTCAGCTCGGATGCGGCCTGGCCCGGTCCCATCTGGGGTGCCTGTCCCGCCATTCCCTATGAGGAGCAGGCCTTGCAAGGGGCGGCTGCCAGTTGGCAAACCCGTCTGGCTACCCTGGATGGATTTCAGCCATTTCTGACTGATAATCCAGTCAAGTGAGAGGTGGCTCGCGCTTTGGGCACCGGGATCACGCAATCTGTTAGCGTATCGCGCCGGTGCATGGTGACATGGGCGACACGAGTGACAGCCCCATTATTTCGATCAGCAGGAAGGTTCCATGATAGTGACAAGATCCGAGGATGATGCCGTATTGACCACAGAGGACGTACTGCTGAGCCTGTGCAATTCGGTGACGAGCGTATTGAGTGCGGCGACCCAGACCCAGGTGCGCTTCTCCGGCATGGTGCAGCGGATCAGCAAGACCTGCCTCAAGCCTGACATCGGCTGTTTCGTGCTGTTTGACGGCGGGTTCTCCGGGCTGGTGGTGATCAACTTCTCCGCCGCCGCGGCCATGGAGCTCTACCAGAGCTACATGCTGAGCATGGGGCTCTCCAAGGAGGATCTTGCCATCTCCCACACCTCGGACGAGGTGAGCAACGTCATGGGCGAGCTGATGAACCAGATCGTCGGCAGCTTCACCACCAAGGTGGGGCGCGAGCTGCAGACCCACATCACCCAGAACCAGCCCAAGATGCTGGCGCTCAACAAGCAGGTGATGCTGAGCGTCGACACCAACCTCGACAATCCCGAGACCCGCCGGGTGACCTTCTTCACCGCCAGCAACAACATCTTCTATCTGGAGCTGGCCATGGACAAGACGGAGTTTATCCGGATCCATGATGGCGGCGTGCAGGAGGAGGTGGATCCCGACGAGCTGATCGCCCAGGCCAAGCAGTCAGCCAAACCGGCACCGGCGGCCGCGCCGGCGAGCAACGAGCACGACGATCTGCTGGATTCCCTCGGCATCTGATGGTCGAGGGTTGTGCAAATGAAGAGGCCACCCCGGGGGTGGCCTCCTTGCTTGGGGCGGGTCAGAAGTTGTAAAGCAGCCCGGTACTGAAGCGAAGCGCCTCGGCATCGTAGAAGTCGATGTCGGAGTCGGCGCTGGAGTAGGCCGCGGTGAAGGTGGCGGCAAGGGGTTTGATGCCGAACAGGTTGTGCCAGAAGAAGGTGCCATTGAGGGCGAACTCGCTGGCATCGGCGCGCTGGCCGAACAGGGGATTCGCCTCGTCATACTTGCGCTTGCCGGCGTAGAGGTTGCTCACGATGGACCACTGGGAGGCGCGCTTGGCATAGGTCAGCTGCAGACCGGTGTTCTTGAAGCTCTCCGCACTCCCGTCCAGGCGGGCCTCCTTGTAGAGGAAGGCGGGCTCCAGCAGCTGGTCGCCGCCGAAGTGGTACTGGTAGGAGACAGCCAGGTCGTGGACCTTGCCGTTGCGGCTCAGCATGGAGGCGTAGTGGGTGCCGTGGGTCAGGTCATATTGCTGGCCGCTGCGCTCCTCGTCGAGCTCCACTTCCCGGCTGGTCAGGGTGGCGTAGACGTTGCTGCCCCAGATCCTGTCCCAGGCAAAGCGCACCCCTTTCGAGGTGAGATCGGTGGCGCTGCGGTCCACGCCGGTGGCGAAGGGATCGCTCCACACTTCCACCGGCATGAGGTTGAACACCAGGGAGGTGGCGACGATACCCTTGTCACCCATCTCCTGGCGCAGACCGAGTTGCTGGGTAAAGTCGAAGCGCACCGCGTCCTGGATGAGGTTGCCGAGGAAGACCTGGGTGCGGGTATCGGCGAAGGTGTAGCGGATATCGGCATTGAGCAGCGGGCTCAGACCGCTTTCGCGGCCGGGGGAGCCCAGATCATCGATACGGCTGTTGCTGTCGTCACCGGCATAGAAGTTGGACTTGTGGCTGCCGGCATTGACCCCGCCCAGCAGAAAACCGGACCAGCCGGTCTGGCGGGGGATCTCCCCCAGATCGGCGTGGGCGGTGGTGGCGACCAGCAGGCCAAGGCTCAACAGAACATGATTTCGCATCGGGTATGCTCCTGACATAACGAATGAGAAGGGTGACAGTGCGCCCCGGTATCCCGGTGGAACCGATGCTGACTGAAGCATGGCAGGCATGCTACCCCAGCCGGAGTGTGACGTTAATCAATAATTGAATACGCGACGGACAAGAGTTCATGGCGCCGTACTGGTATCCTGTTTGCGCAAGAAAAGGGGAGAAAACAACGAGATGAAGCAGATCAAATCCTGGGCGCAATATTACGTCGACCTGATGACCAAGCTGGGACTGGTGCGCTTCAGCATGTTCCTGGCCACCGCCATCATAGTGCTGGCCGTGTCGATCCAGATGGGGGTGACCCTGTTTTTGCGCGGCACCGTGGACATCGTCGACCTGGTGCGCTCTGTCTTCTTCGGCCTGCTGGTGACCCCCTGGGCCGTCTATTTTCTCTCCATCGTGGTGGATCAGCTGGAGGACTCCCGCCAACGGCTGACCCGGATGGTGCGCAAGTTGCAAGACATGCGCGAGCGGGATCTCGAGCTCAACAGCCAGTTGCAGGAGAACATCAGCCGGCTCAACGCCCAGATCGCCGAGACCAACCGGGCCGAGACCCTGCGCCAGCAAGCCATCGAGGATCTCGAAAACGAAGTGTTCCAGCGGGAGAAGGCCCAGCTGCATCTGGGGGAGCGTACCGCCCTCTTGCGCTCCTTCATCGACTGCTCCCCCGATCTGGTCTATTACCGCAACGAGGACGAGCAGTTCTCCGGTTGCAACCGCGCCATGGAGGAGCTCACCGGCAAGGTGGAAGCGGAACTCATCGGCCTGACCCCGTTCGATGTCTACAAGCACGACATCGCCAGCAAGGTGGTGGAGACCGACAAGCAGGTCTTCGCCCAGAACGAGCCGCTCACCTATGAGCAGTGGCTGGAGTATCCCGATGGCCGCAAGGCCTACTTCGAGCTGCGCAAGGTGCCCTTCTTCGACCGCTTCGGCAAGCGGCTCGGCCTGCTCGGCTTTGGTCGCGACATCACCGAGCGCAAGCAGTACCAGGACAAGCTGGAGAAGGCGAGTCGGGACAAGACCACCTTCATCTCCACCATCAGCCACGAGCTGCGCACCCCGCTCAATGGCATCGTGGGCCTGAGCCGGATGCTGATGGATACGCCCCTCGATGCCAGACAGCAGCAGCAGCTCAAGACCATCCACCTGAGCGCGGTGACGCTCGGCAACATCTTCAACGACATCATCGATCTGGACAAGCTCGACCGTCGCCGGCTGGAGATTGCGCCGGCTCCGCTGGATTTGCCCGCCTTCCTCGACGAGCTGGAGACGCTGTCGCGCATCCAGGCGGAGCAGAAGGGGCTCTACCTGCACTTCGACCGGGACGGCGACATGCCCCAGTTCGTGATGGCGGACGGCACCCGGCTGCGTCAGGTGCTGTGGAACCTGGTGGGCAATGCGGTCAAGTTCACCGATGAAGGGGGCGTCACCATACGCTGTCTCGCCCACGCCGCTGATGAACCGGGCAAGCTGGCGCTGCACTTCGAGGTGGAAGACACCGGGGTCGGCATTCCCCGTGCCCAGCAGGAGAAGATCTTCGCCATGTACTATCAGGTGCAGGGCAAGAAGCACGCCACCGGTACCGGCATCGGTCTTGCGGTCTCCCGCCAGCTGGTGCAGGCCATGGGCGGTCAACTCTATGTGGACAGCGACCCGGGCGAAGGCGCCTGCTTCACCGCCGAGCTGGAGGTGGACTGCGTCGAGCCCAGGGCCGCGGCCCCGGAGCCCGAGATGCCCTCCCTCGACATCCTGCTGGTGGAGGATGTGGAGCTGAACGTCACCGTGGCCTGCGCCCTGCTGAACAAGCTCGGCCATCAGGTCAAGGTGGCGCGGGATGGTGCAGAGGCGCTGGCCATGGCCAACCCGGATGATTTCGATCTGATCCTGCTCGACATCCAGCTGCCGGACATGACGGGGTTCGATGTGGCGGAGCAACTGCTCGCGCGCTACGGCGACAGCCTGCCCCCCATGGTGGCGCTCACCGCCAACGCCACCGGCGATCGCCAGTACTACCGGGATCACGGCATGCAGGATGTGATCAACAAGCCGCTGGGCTCCAAGGCGGTGCGGGAGGTGATAGGCCACCTGTTTGCGGATCTTGCCGGGGACGAGGCGGACGAGCAGGACGATGTCCACCATCAGGATGCCCTGCTGGATCTGCCCTTCCTCACCGATTACGCCAGCACGGTCGGCAAGCCGGTGCTGTTCTCCAGCGTCGAGCTGTTCGAGAAGATGATGCCGGACTACATGGCGGTGCTCGACTCCAACATGATTGCCAGGGATCAGGCCGGTGTGGTGGAGGAGGCCCACAAGATCAAGGGGGCGGCGGGCTCCATCGGCCTGCGCCGGTTGCAGCAGACGGCCCAGCTTATCCAGAGCCCGGATCACCCCGCCTGGTGGGAGAACGTGGAAGACTGGATTGAAACCCTGCGCCGGGAATACCCGGGTGACATCGCCCGCCTGCGGCGCTGGCTGCTCTCGTAGACACGACGCCTCAGGCAAGGAGCCACGACATGTATGACCGTTTGATCCCCCCCGAGCGCATTCACCCCTGGGGAGACGAAGACCTGCTGGAGGCGACGGAGCAAGACCGCACCCGCATCGTGCAGGCGGCGCCGGTGCGCCGCCTGCAGCAGAAGACCCAGGTCTTTCCGCTCGATGTGAAAGCCTCGGTGCGCAGCCGTCTCACCCATTCGCTGGAGGTACAGGAGACCGGTCGCCAGATCAGTCGCCGCATCCTGGCGGCGTTGCCAGCCGGAGTGGTGTGCGAGGGGGCCTTCATCAATCTGGTGGAGATGTCCTGCCTGTTGCACGATGTCGGCAACCCGCCGTTTGGCCATTTCGGCGAGCAGGTGATGAGTCAGTGGCTTGCCCAGGAGCTGGACGGCCTCTTCGCCCGTGCCCACGACCAGTTGCCGAGCCCCCAGTGGGCAACCCTTCGCCAGGATCTGCTGGTGTTTGACGGCAATGCCCAGAGCCTGCGACTGGTGCACAGCCTGCATGAGCTGAACCTCACCCTGGGGCAGCTGGCGGCGCTGTGCAAATACCCGCAGCAGCCCCTGCCGGGCCTGCACCATCCACAGGGCTATGGTCAGCACCACGGCTGGACCAGCAAGCGCGGCATCTTCTTCAGCGAACAACCCCTCTATCGTGCCCTCGGCCAGAGCCTGGGGCTGGCCGAGGGGTGCCGTCATCCGCTGGTCTACATCATGGAGGCGGCGGACGACATCTCTTACTGTATCGCCGATCTCGAGGATGCAGTGGACAGGCGCATCCTCACCCAGATCGAGCTGCTGGCAGCTCTGCGCGAGGCGGACGAGGGCGGTTACATGGCCGACCTGCTCGATGAGGCGCTTGCCTCCGGTCGGGGGTTCTTCCCCCATTTTCGCCAGCATCTGACCCGGGATCTGGTGGCGCTGGCCGCCCATACCTATGTGGCCGAGCACGATCAGATCCTGAGCGGGGCCTATCCCCAGGCGCTGCTGCACGGTCAGGCTCCGGCAGCCCGGGTACTCGATACCCTCAAGCGGGTGGCTCGCGGGCTGGTGTTCATGCGCCCGGAGGTGGAGGCGCTGGAGCTGGAAGGCTATGCCGCCCTGCGCGGGGTGCTCTCCACCTACGCCAGCCTGCTGGCCCTGCCCGTCAGCCAGTTCGAGCGGCTGCTCGCAGGCAACGGCGGGAGCGAGCTCTTCTTTGCCCGGCGGCTGTTCCACCGCCTCTCTGCCCGCCACCTCAAGGCGTACCGGCTGGCGGTGGCGAGCCGGGATCCCCGTTTCGAAAAGGAGAGTGAGCAGGAGTGGTACTACCGGGTGCGGCTGCTGCTCGATTATGTGAGCGGCATGACGGATACCTATGCACTGGAGGAGTTCCGGCTGTTGTCAGGGATTTGACTGAACCTCTTTTTGGCCGCATTCCACCCATATGGGTGGGAGAGATATTGCGTAAAATTCGGTGTTTTTTTACACTGCGGCAACTTGTTCAACTTTCACACGGTAAGGAGACGACCATGCAACATTCCATGTTCAACGTTGCGTTCGATCGCTGCTCTGGCAGCGCGAAGACTCGTGCTCTTTATTTGCCGCGTGGAGGGGACAGGTAACACCTGCTTTTTTCATCACCCGCGGTTGTCCCGCAGGGTGATCACCTCTCTCCGGGGGAACCGCACGTTCAACTGGAGAATATTATGTCTATCGAACTCGCACTGCTGCGCCACGTAGAGACCCTGGTTCAAAAAAGGATCACCCGGCTGGAGCGTCGCGTCAGCTACCTGCATCTTTCACCTGCCCTGCTCAAAGACATCGGGCTGGAAGGCAAGGAAGTGCAGATCGCCCACATCCGTGAGCGGGAGTTTCAAACCGGTTTCCGGCTCGGGAACCGAATAACCTGATGGGAGGGGGCCCGGCCCCCGACCTGGTGGATGGCAGGCCTGGGCCTGCCATTTTTCTTTCCTGATGAGCATTGTCTCAATTTAGTTGTCGCACATTGCGCCAAACACTCTATGATCCCCCTCCGTTTCGTATGGGAGTTGATAATGTTCCGCCGCTGCTTTCGTCTCATCCTGCTATGTGGTCTGGCTTTCTGGAGCCTGATGGTTGCGGCTGCGCCGGCGCAACTGGACCAGAGCAACTTCACCCTGGACGAACTGCACTGGCTTGCCACCCATGATGAACTGGTCGTCGGCATGCCTTCGGCGGCCTGGCCACCCTATGTCTATACCGATGGGCGCGGCAATTTCACCGGCCCCCTGGATGAGTTCGCCTCCCAGATTGCTGCCAGGCTGGGGGTGAGCCTTCGCTACCGTGCCTATGCCAACAATGCGGCGGTCCAGCAGGCCTTGCTGGATGGCAAGGTCGACATGTTGATCGGGGTGGCACCGAGCCCGACCCGCACCCTGCAGATGCAATTTACCTCCGAGCTGATGGCACTGCCCCGCGCCGTGCTGCTGACGGGGGGGCGGGAGAGCCTCTCCCTGGAGGAGGCCTATGGGGTGCGCTGGGTCTGCGTCTTCGGTGTCAGCGCCTGCGATGAGCTGCTGCGCCTTGGGATCTCGAACCTGATCACGGCCGACAGCCGGGACGAGGCGATCTTCATGCTCAAGGAGGGCAAGGCGGATGCCTACCTGGCCGAGCTGCCCATGCTGAACAGGCTGCAAGCCATGGCGGGCATGGCGCTGGCCAGGATCGACTGGATGAGGGATACCTCCCTCGCCATGGCCGTGGCGCCCAGGAATGATGTCTTGCAGGGATTGCTGGAGCGGGCCCTCGAGGATATCTCTCCCTTGGAGCGTCGCGCCATTCTGGAGGCGGGGGACATCCTCGACTATGCCCTGGTGAAAAGGAGCAGGGAGATCGTCTTCAATCCGCAGGAGCAGGCGTGGTTGCAAGCACATCCGGTCATCCGCTACGGGGTTGCCCCGGATTGGCCCGGGATGAGCGAGGTGGACGACAGGGGGCGGCTCAAGGGGCTCATTGCCGATCTGCTGACACTGATGAGCCAGCGTGCCGGGCTCCAGTTCACCCTGGTGCCGACCCGGAGCTGGGCCCAGAGCATGGCGCTCTTCCAGGATCGCAAGCTGGATCTCATCCCGGCCATGACTCCCACCGCGGAGCGTCAGCAGTTTGCCCGCTTTACCCCCAACTACGCGTCGATCAACCGGGTGGTCGTGGCGAGGCAGGGGATGGCCGAGCTCACCGCCGCCAGGGCACTGAAAGGGCACAGGGTGGGCATGGTGGGGGGCTCGGTGGAGCAGGTCTTGCTGAACGAGGTGGGGGCCATCGCCGTGCCGGTGGCCAGCGATGCCGAATTGCTGCCCCTGCTGGACCAGCAGAAGGTCGACTATGTGCTGATGAGCACCACCACCCTGGAGCAGTCGTTGCAAAAGGGATTCAGCGACCGCTACCAGGTGGTCTTCTCCGGCAGCGACCTGCGGGTACCCATCGCCATGGCGACCCAGTTGCAGGACCCCATGCTGCAGCAGATCCTCACCAAGGTGCTGATCGCCATTCCCCCCGACGAACTCTCCGCCCTGGAGAAAAAGTGGCTCTCCCTGACCATACAGACGGGACTGGATCCGAAGACGGTGCTGCTCTGGTCCTCCCTTGGCGGCGGCATCTTCCTGCTCTGCCTCTTGCTGTTCATGGGCTGGAACCGGACGTTGCGCCGCCAGATCAGCCAGCGGCGGGAGGCCGAGCGGCGGCTCGAGGAGCAGTTGATGTTTGTCCAGATGATGCTGGATGCCCTGCCCAACCAGGTGGTGCTGACCAACGAGCGCTATGAAGTGGCAATGACGAACCGGGCGTATCGGCAGATGTTTCTCGGCGGGGAGAACCTGACGGGCTCCTATGAGCGGTTGCTCCAGGATCGATTGCCCGAGTCGATCCGTGCCAGGGTGATGGAGGAGGATGCCAGCGTCTGGGAGAGCGGAGAGGAGCTCCATGGCCGGGGCGAGATCCGGTTTGATGACGATCGCCTGCACCAGATGATATACACCAAGCGGCTCTTTGCGGGGCCCGATGACAAGCGGCTCGGGATCCTGACCGTGCTGACCGACGTGACCGAGCTGGAGCAGGCGCGGTTTGCGGCCCAGGAGGCGCAGACCCGGCTGACCCAGATCACTGACAGCATGCCGGGTCTGGTCTATCAGTATCACTGGCTTGGGCCGGGCAAGGGGCACTTCCTCTACACCTCGCAAGGGGTCAGGGAGATGGTGGGGGTCGAAGAGGACCTGGTCGGCATGGCGGTCACCGGTGCCTCCATCCTGGGGCTGACAGGCAAGGCGCACGAGGACTTCGTGGCCACGGTGGATCGTCATGCCCTGAGCATGCAGCCGCTGGATCTCGAGGTGGAGATCCGGCGCCAGGGGGAGGCGGGCTATTTGCAGATCCGTGGTCATTTCGTTCACCAGGAGGGGCTTGAAGGGGTCATATTGAACGGCGTGGTGCAGGACATCACCAAGCTCAAGCGCCAGGAGCTGGAGCTGCGCCAGGCCAGGCGGGTGGCGGAGGAGGCGACCCAGGCGCGCAGCCGCTTCCTCGCCACCATGAGTCATGAACTTCGCACTCCCATCTCCGGCATGCACGGCATGCTGGAGCTGCTGCAAATGAGTGCGCTGGACGACGATCAGCGCTACATGTTGCGCAATATCTCGACCTCCACCAACCATCTGCTCTATCTGGTGAACGACATCCTGGACTTCTCCAAGATGGAAGCCGGGCAGTTGCAACTGCACCCCCATCACTGCCGCCTGACCTCGGTGATTTGCGATGTCATCCGGGGACATGCGGCCCTGGCCTATGGCAAGGGGCTTAACGTGACGCTGCGGTGGGGGAAGACGGTGCCGGATCTGGCCTGCATCGACGGGATAAGGGTGGGGCAGGTGATCTCCAATCTGTTGAACAACGCGGTGAAGTTCACCGAGGCAGGGGCGATCGCCATCCAGGTGGATTATGAAGACGACCGGCTGGCCTTCCGGGTCCGGGATACCGGGATCGGCATCGCCCTGGAGCAGCAGCGCACCCTCTTCATCCCGTTCAAGCAGGTGGAGTCCGACACCAATCGCCGGTTTGGCGGCACCGGGCTTGGGCTTGCCATCTGTCATCAACTCACCCAGAAAATGGGGGGGAGCCTGACCCTGGAAAGTACCCCCGGAATGGGCACCTGCGTGACCTTCACGCTGCCCCTGGCCGAGTGCCAGTGGGAAGCGCCGCCCCTGACCGGTCAGGTATGGTGGTGGTTTGGGGAGGATGAGGGGCTGGAATCGGTGATGGCCAGGCTGGGCGCCAGACTGGTTCGCATGGAGGCACACCATTGGCAGCAGCCCCTCGAGGGGCATCTGCTGGCGCAGGAGAATCACCTGGAACAGGCCCTTGGCAGTGACTGGCTGGCCTGTTTGCAGCGTTCGAACCTCAAGGGCATAGTACTCTCTCCCCATGAGGCCCTGCGGGGGCGCATGGGGGGCGACGCCTGGTGGCGACTGGGACAATCGCCTCTCTACCCCGATCTGTTGCTGGAAACCTGCCAGTCACTGTTCAACCAGCAGGCGAGCCAGTCGATGGGGATGGAGGGGAAGAAGCTCAGGGGGTGGGTGCTGGTGGCGGATGATCACCCCGTCAACCGGGCATTGCTGACGAGGCAGCTCGCTATCCTGGGGCTCGAATCCGAGGTGGTGGAAGATGGCGAGGAAGCGCTGCGCGCCTGGCAGGGGCAGGACTTCGCCCTGCTGCTGACCGACTGCCACATGCCGGTGATGGATGGCTATGCCCTCACGCGAGCCTTGCGGGATGCCGGGGACAGAGCTCCTATTATAGGGGTGACAGCCGATACCTCTGAGGAGGCGAGCCAGCAGATGCGTGATGCCGGCATGAACGACATGCTGTTCAAGCCCTACAGCCTGGATGCCCTGAGCCAGACCCTGGGACGCTGGTTGCCGACTCAGGAAGAACAGCTCGCCTCGGAGGCGCCCCGGCAAGCCAGGGTTCAGCTGCCAGGCATAAGCTGGTTAACCCTGTTCGGGGATGAGGCGGTGGCTCGCAGCATGGCCAGCGAATACCTGGAAGCCAACGAGCAGGATGGCGAGGACATGAGGCTGGCGCTGGCCAGCCAGGATACCCAGGCGCTGGTGGAGACGGCACATCGCATCAAGGGGGCCGCGCATGGTAGGACAGCAGGCATTGGCAGAGGAGGCGGCCCGGCTGGAGGCGGCGGCCAGATTGAAACAACTGGACAAGCTCGATGACCTGGCCAGGGCGGTACAGGCATTGATGGACTCTATCAGAGGTGAAACGGGGTTATGGCTCGATGAATAGCGCACGGCATGAGTTGGCGATCATGGTGGTGGAGGATCACAACTTCCAGCGCAAGGCCCTGATGCACCAGATCCGCGGACTGGGCTACGGCAACCTGCTGGAGGCGCAGGACGGGGAGGAGGCGCTGGCACAGTGCCAGCACCACAGGGTCGACATCCTGTTCTGCGATCTGCGCATGCCGGGCATGGATGGCATAGCGCTGCTGCGCCGCCTCTCCCTTGGCGGGTTCCGCGGCGGCATTGTGCTGTGCAGCGCCCTGGAGGATGACGTGGTCGATGCCGTGCTGCGCATGAGCCGGGCCTATGGCCTGCAGGTGTTGGGGCGCATCGAGAAACCCGCGTCTCCCCAGCAGATCGCGCAGCTCATCGGTGCCTGGCGGCCCCAGCAGGTGCGCAGCCAGGAAGAGGATGGTTATCACCTGACCCTGGATGAGCTGCGCCGGGCGCTGGATCAGGACCAGTTGCTGCCCTGGTATCAACCCAAGGTGGGTTTTCACAACGGGGAGTGGCTCGGCATGGAGGCGCTTGCCCGCTGGCAGCACCCCGAATATGGCCTCATCTCGCCGGCCCGTTTTATCCCGCTGGCGGAGCACAACGGGCTCATCGACCCGCTCACCGAGGTGATCATCGGCAAGGCGCTGCGGGACGGCCACCTGTGGGAGAAGACCGGGCTCTCCCTGAACCTGTCGATGAACCTCTCCACCACCTCCCTCATCGAGGGAGATCTGTGCAACACCCTGCTCAGCCACTGCCAGCGCTGGAGCATCAACCCCGAGCTCATCACCCTCGAAGTGACCGAGAGCGCCTTCGTCAAGGATCTCGGCAAGTCGCTGGAGGTGCTGACCCGCTTGCGGATGCACGGTTTTGGTCTCTCCATCGATGATTTCGGGACCGGCTACTCCTCCATGCAGCAGCTCGCCCTGCTCCCCTTTACCGAGTTGAAACTGGACAGATCCTTCGTGGATCGCTGCTATGAAGATCCCTCTCGCCTAGCCATCATCGAGTCCAGCATCGAGCTGGCTCGCAAGTTGGGCTTGAAATCGGTGGCCGAGGGGGTCGAAGATGAGGCGACCTGGCAATTGCTGGCGAAGCTGGGGTGCGATCAATGCCAGGGCTTCTTCTCCGCCCGTCCCATGCCCCGTGAGGAGCTGATGGGATGGCATCAGGGTTGGCAGGCTCGTTTGCCCGCGCTCATCAGACGCTAATCCCGGGCAGGATGCCCGACGAATTCCAAGGATGGCCATGAAAATATCAAGCAAGTTGTTGTTGAGCTTCTGTTTTATCAACCTGCTCATCATTCTCTCCTCCGCCCTTGTCTATCATCAGCTCGGCCGGATCGAAGGCTCGCAAGATGCCTTGCTGGCCCAGGCCCTGCCCGCCCTGCAGCGGGACGAGGCGAGCCAGAAAGCCCTGATTGCCACCGTTTCATCCCTGCGGGCCTATCTCATCCTCGGCAAGGATCCGGCACAGGGTGATCGCATCAAGCAGGAGTGGGAAGATGCCTGGCACGCCATCGATCGCCAGCGTTTCACCCCCGACCTGACCCGGGCACTCAAGGATTTCAAGGGGGCACAGTCACAGGTGTGGGCCCTGGCTCACACCGAAGAGAACCTGCCCGCCCACACCCTGATGCTGCTGGAGGCCGGCCCCCTGGCGGAGTCGGCCCTCGATCAGTTGCAGTCTTTTGCCAATGAAGAGGTGGCGACGCCCCAGGCGACGTTGCCCGGTGACAGGCGCCTGCTGCTCAAGCAGGTGGGGGATGCCTACAACAGCCTGGGCAATGCGCTCTCCGCCCTGCGGGATTTCCTCATCTCGGGGGAGAAGGAGTACCTGGACAAGTACCGGGACTACTACCAGTTTCACCAGCAGCGGGTGGCCGAGCTGAAACAGCAGGAGGCCAACTTCACCGAGGCACAAAAGGGGCTCTGGACGCTCTTTGAAGAGATGTCAGCCCCCTTTGCCGAGCTGGTCGGCCAGGTGATCGAGAAGCGCCAGGCCCCGGACTGGGACAGGGCCAACCACCTGATGGCCACCGAGATAGAGCCCGCCCTGACCCGGCTGGCGGGTCAGCTGGCGACTCAGGTGACCCATACCCGTGCCGAGGTGGACAAGATGGCGGGGGAGATGGCGGCCGCCAGTCAGGCTATTCACCGCACCCTGCTGCTGGCCACCACCAGCGTCATCCTGCTGGGCACCCTGGTGGCCCTGCTGTTCAGCCGGCGCCTGACCCGGGACATCGCCAGCCTGGTGAAACGGGCGGGCCTGGTGGCCGATGGCCGCCTCCCCGTCATCCCCTTGCCCGTGCTTCGTCAGGATGAGCTGGGAGGGCTCACGGGCTCCATCAACCGGATGTCGGCACAGTTGCGCGAGCTGGTGGGGGAGATCCAGGGGGCGGTCGGTCAGGTGGAAGGGGCTGGCCGCGAGGTGGGCCAGACCACCAATGCCATCGTGGATGATCTGGCAAGCCAGAATCAGCGGCTCGATGCGGTGGCAGCCGCCATCGAGCAGATGTCGGTCAGTACCCGGGATGTGGCGGGCAACATTGCGGACGCGGCGGGAGCGGCTCGCCAGACCGAGCAACAGGCAAGGGAGGGGGAGCAGGCCCTCGCCCGCATGGGGACCACCATGGCGCAGATTGGTGCCATGATTGCCCAGGCAAACCAGGCGATGACGCAGCTCAGCAGCCAGAGCGAGCAGGTGGGGAGGGTCACCGAAGTGATCGCCACCATCGCCGAGCAGACCAATCTGCTGGCACTCAATGCGGCCATCGAGGCGGCGCGGGCCGGTGAGCAGGGACGGGGATTTGCCGTGGTGGCCGATGAAGTGAGGCAGTTGGCCAGCCGCACCAGCGCATCGACCATGGAGATCAACCAGACCATTGCCAGCATCCAGCAGCAGACCCGGGAGACCGCGGATACCGTGGGCAGCGGCACCCTGCTGGTGGAGCAGGGGCGCGGCGCCGTGGCCTCGGTGACCGAGACCCTGGAGTCGATGGCGACGCTGGTGCAGGATCTCAGCGGCCAGCTTGCCGCCATCGCCACCGCCACCGAGCAGCAGTCAAGGGCGGCGCAGGAGGTGGCGGGCACGGTGGAGGAGATTGCCGGGCTCAGCCATCAGTCCAGCGAGCATGGCCAGCAGGGGGAGCAGATCGCCGCCCGCCTGACCCGGGAGACCGGGAGACTGACATCGGCCATCAGCCGCTTCGAACTGGATGCCTGACGCAAGGGAGAGAAAAATGGGGCAGACCTCTGGGTCTGCGGGTCTGCCCCGTTTTTTTCGGCCCGATAACCTGGTGGTGGAAGGATGCACGTCGCAGGTGCGGTCCTGACCGTTCGGAATCAGGGGGATGGTGTCTTGTGTACTGCCCTGTGGCTCTTTCTGCCGACAGGACGGGTCACTCCAGGCGGCGGAAGGCCTGGTTTTCGAAGCTGCTGCAGGTCTCCTGGTTGAGCAGGTTGACCAGCAGGATGGCCCGCTTTTCGCCATCCGGCTCCAGATAGATGGCTTCAAACCCGGCGAGGGGGCCGGATTCGATAAGTACCTTGTCTCCCTGGGTCGGCAGACGGGCATAGCTGGCGCGCGCCTCGTCGCTGTCGTCCCGGCTCATGAGCCGGTAGATCAGCTGGCTGCTGACGGGGGTCCACTCCTTGCCGAAGTGGATGATGCGACTGATGCCCCGGGTCGATTTCAGGGTGACCGGGGTGACCTCTTCCAGATCCACGTAGATGAAGAGATAGTTGGGGAACATGGGCTCGCGCTGGGGCACGCGCTTGCCTCGCCGCAGTTTTTCAATCTCGACCATGGGGTAATAGGATTCAACGCCCTGGGCTGCCAGGTGGGCGCGGGCGCGGGCCTCTTCCTTGGGTTTGCAGTAGGCCAGATACCATTTCTTCATTGTTGTTCTGTTTTTCGTGTTGCCGTGCTTGCGGCTATCATAACGGGGGTAAAAAAAAAAGGCCACGCTTGACGTGGCCTTTTTTCCAGAGTGAGTGATTACCAACCTTTCACCAGACCGCCCTTGAACAGCTCGGTCCCCTTCTTGAAGACCTCGTCGGTCTGGAAAGACTGGACGAACTCCTTGACCTTCTCGTCGTCCTTGTTGTTCTCGCGAGCAACGATCAGGTTGACGTAGGGGGACTCCTTGTCTTCGACAAACAGGCCGTTCTCGGTCGGGGTCAGACCAATCTGACCGGCGAAGGTGTTGTTGATGATGGCCAGATCCACGTCTTCCAGGGAGCGCGGCAGTTGTGCGGCTTCCAGCTCGACGATCTTGAAGTTGCGCGGGTTGCTGGCGATGTCCAGTACGGTCGCTTCCAGACCGGCACCCTCTTTCAGCTTCAGCAGGCCCTGCTTCTCCAGCAGGATCAGGGAACGACCCAGGTTGGTCGGATCGTTCGGCACCGCGATCTGGGCACCGTCTTTCAGCTCGGACAGGGCCTTGACCTTCTTGGAGTAACCGGCGATCGGGTAGACGAAGGTGTTGCCGACCGGCACCAGCTTGAAGCCGCGATCACGGATCTGGGCATCCAGGTAGGGCTTGTGCTGGAAGGCGTTGACGTCGACGCTGCCGTCGTTCAGGGCCACGTTCGGGGTGACGTAGTCGGAGAAGGTGACCACTTCGACGGTCAGGCCGTATTTTTCCTTGGCCACCTTGGCCGCGGTCTCAACCAGCTCGGTCTCGGGACCGGCGATGGCGCCCACCTTCAGGGTCTTGTTCTCTTCCTTCTGGCCGCAACCGACCAGTACCAGGGTTGCCAGCAGCGCAGCTGCTGCGGATTTGATGCCCAATTTCATAAAAACCTCCTGTCAGAAATCGACGATTAACGATGATCACATTGTTTGACCAGGCGCTCACCCGCGCTCTGGATGAGTTGAACCAGCACCACCAGAATGACCACGGTGACCAGCATGACGGTGGGATCGAAACGCTGGTAGCCGTAGCGAATACCCACATCACCGAGACCACCGCCTCCGATGGCACCTGCCATGGCGGAGTAGTTCACCAGGGTGACGAGGGTGATGATGACACTGTTGAGGATCCCCGGCAGGGCCTCGGGCAGCAGCACCTTGGTGATGATTTGCAGGGGTTTGGCCCCCATGGCCTTGGCCGCTTCCAGCAGGCCGTCAGGCACCTCCATCAGGGCCCCTTCCACCAGGCGGGCGATGAAGGGAATACAGCCCACGGTCAGCGGCACGATGGCGGCGATGGTGCCGATGCTGGTGCCGACGATGAAGCGGGTCAACGGAATGATGGCGACCAGCAGAATGATGAAGGGCACCGAGCGACCGACGTTGACGATGACGCCCAGGACCTTGTTGAGCAGCGGATTGGCCAGGATCTGGCCCGCCTTGGTCACGTGCAGCGCCACGCCGAGCGGCAGGCCGAGCAGGCAGCCGAACAGGGCGGAGGCAAACACCATGATGAGGGTGTCGCCCAGAGCCGAAATCAGCAGATTAATCATTGCTTCGGACATAACCCATTACCTCCAGCTGAATGTGGTTGTCGATGAGGAACTGCTGGGTGGCCTCGCACTGGGCCTCGTCCCCGAACAGTTCCGCCAGCAGGAAGCCGAACTTGACGCCACCGGCGTATTCGATGTCTGCGCTCAGGATGCTGATGTCGATGTTGAAACGGCGGCTCGCCTCGGAAATCAGCGGCGAATCCACCGTGGTCCCGGTAAAGCCGAGCTTCACCAGGGGATAGCTGCCGGGCACCCGCTCGGCACTCATCCGATCCTGATACTCCTGGGGCACTTCCAGGTGGATGGTGGAGTGGATGAAATCCCGGGCCAGCTGGGTCTTTGCATTGCTGAAGAACCAGGCCACTTCCCCCTGCTCGATGAGATGGCCGTCGCTGATGATGGCCACTTCGTCGCAGATCCCCTTCACCACGTCCATTTCGTGGGTGATGAGCAGTATGGTGAGCCCCAGCTTGACGTTGATCTCCTTGAGCAGGGTCAGGATCGAGCGGGTGGTCTGCGGGTCGAGGGCCGAGGTGGCCTCGTCACACAGCAGGACCTTGGGAGCCGGTGCCAGGGCACGGGCGATGGCGACGCGCTGCTTCTGCCCGCCGGAGAGCTCGGACGGATAGGCGTGGGCACGGGCTTCCAGCCCGACCAGGGCCAGCAGTTCGCTGACCCGGCTCTGGATCTTGTCCTTGCTCCAGCCCGCCAGCTCCAGCGGGAAGGCGATGTTGGCGGAGACGGTGCGAGAGGCCAGCAGGTTGAAGTGCTGGAAGATCATGCCGATCTGGCGGCGAGCCTGAGTCAGATCCCGCTCGCTGAGGGCGACCAGGTCCTGGCCATCGACGATGACCTGCCCCTCGGTGGGGCGCTCCAGCAGGTTGACGCAGCGGATGAGGGTACTCTTGCCGGCACCGGAGGCACCGATCACCCCGAAGATCTTGCCTTGGGGCACATGCAGGCTCACGTCACGCAGGGCGTGCACGGCATCACTGCCTTTACCGTAGACTTTGTTGAGACCGATCAACTTAATCATGGATTCTTCCGTGCTAACAGCCTTAAAGCACAGGGCGCTACAGGCGGGTAAATTGGGCAGAGGTTTCACTGGGTAGCTCTGTCATCATGGAGGATGATGCTAAGATGTCCGGATGGCTGTGTCAACGCATGTTTTTACGTCTAGACGTCTAAAAAATGGATAAGGATTCCCGCCATTTGACTATGGTGTGGAGGTATAACCACCAGCATCAATATAAGATTCCGATTTGATGACATTGGTCCGAATATAAGCTGGTAAATATCTTTTATGTCGTCGATTTGATGTCTCCCCTTCGGACAAGGTACCCGGTCGTCCGGGCAGCATCGCTGCCGGTTTCCCCTTCCTCCTGCCGTCTCTTTTTCTGTTTTCTTTTCCATCTCCTTGATGCAGAACAATAAATGACCAGTTCGTGGCCGTGTCGACATGCCAGCTCCCTATACTGGCTGCAGGTAGATGCCAGGAGGGAGGCGAGATGCGATTCCAACAGATCAAGGACCTGATGCTCTATCTCGAGGAGCTTCATCATCGGCAAGGGCACATTTACGGGCGCCAGATCCCCCGGGTGGATGCTGAGCGCAGCAGGATGTTGCTGGCCTATTTGCAAGGGCGGGAGGATGCCGCGGCGGCTCATCTGCACGATTATCGCGAGCAGATGGGAAGCGCGGTGAAGGAGACCTGGCTGGATCAGGGATTTGGCGAGGATCTGCTGGCCGAGGGGGATCGTCTGGCACTGCCCGCCACAACCCAGCCCGCGGAGATAGTGGCCCTGGTGTCACGCCAGGAGGAGAGGCTCATCGGCGAGCTGGAACGTCTGGCCCGGGAGTGCCCCACGCCCGACACGGCGGCGCTGCTGAAAGCCCTGGCCTCCATGGCCCAATCCCGCCTGACCCGTCTGGTACACGGTGCTCATCGCCTCGACGATCTCTGAGCCCGGATGAGAGAGACCCGGCACGGGCCGGGTCTTCTGATGTTGCTGGCGGTCAGCCCCCTTGCCGGGCCGCGCCATAGAGGGCGGCGCCTATGATGCCGGCCTGGTTGAGGTTCGCGGCCGCCACCAGGGGAGCCCGGGTCTCAATCTTGTCGATGAACTTGTCGAGCTTGGCGGCGCTGCCGCCCCCCAGGATGAAGAGGTCGGGGGAGAACAGAAACTCCAGGCGAGCCAGGTATTTGTTGAAACGTTTGCCCCAGCGGCCCCAGGAAAGATCCTCGCGCTTGCGCACCGCATCGGAGCAATAGTGTTCGGCCACCATGCCTTCCAGCATCAGGTGACCCAGCTCGGTATTGGGCAGCAACTGACCATTGACGAAGACGGCGGTACCGATGCCGGTGCCGACGGTGATGAGAATGATGACGCCCTGGCGATCCTGCCCGGTGCCAAAGCGCATCTCCGCCAGACCGGCCGCATCGGCGTCGTTCAGGACATGGCAGGGCAGGCCGGTCACATCGGCAAACAGGTGGGCGGCATCGGTCTCAATCCAGCTCTTGTCGATGTTGGAGGCATTCTTGGCGATGCCGTTGTGGATGGTGGCGGGAAAACCGCACCCCACGGGACCCTTCCATTGGAAGTGTTCGACCAGCGCCTTGAGGGTGTGTGCCACGGCGGCCGGGGTTGCCGGTTGCGGTGTGGCGATGCGGTGGCGTTCGCCAATCAGCTCCCCGGTTTCGGTGTCGACCAGGCAGCCCTTGATCCCGGACCCCCCAATATCTACTCCCAGCATCTGCATCAGAATCTTCCTTTTATTGTGCCGATGTTCAATGGTCGGCAGAGCATGAAAAAATGGCTGCGATCCGGCAAGGGCCAGATCACTTATGCGTGATCCGGCAGACCTTTTTCGATGCAGCGGATCAGCAATCGCGTCTTTTTATTCTCTTCCTGCTGACGCCTGGCCAGGGTCGCCAGCGCCCACTCGATATGCTCGGCCACCATGGGCGCCGCCTCAGGCAGCGCCTGTTGCAGGGCGGCCAGGACCTCGCTGCTGGCCGGTCCGTTGCCAAGGGCCACCGCCAGGTTGCGGCGCCAGCGCTGATAGCCGATGCGGCGGATGGGGCTGCCTTCCGTGTGCTTGAGAAACTCGGCCTCGCTCCAGCCCCACAAGGTCAAGAGGGGCGGGCGGTGCAGATTGGGGCGCGGGCTGAAGTCGGGCTCCGGGCTGGCATTGGCATAGCGGTTCCAGGGGCAGATGAGCTGGCAGTCGTCACAGCCATAGATGCGATTGCCCATGAGCGGCCTGAACTCCTCGGGAATGGGGCCGTCGTTCTCGATGGTGAGATAGGAGATGCAGCGCCGTCCGTCTACCACATAGGGGGCGATGATGGCACCGGTGGGGCAGATATTGATGCAGGCCACGCACTTGCCACACAGCTCCTTCTCCACCGGGGTATCCACGGGCAGCGGCAGGGCGATGAGCAATTCTCCCAGAAAGAAGAAGGAGCCGGCGGACTCGTTGATCAGCAGCGAGTGCTTGCCCACCCAGCCAAGGCCCGCCTTGGCCGCTAGCGGCCTTTCCAGAATAGGGGCCGAGTCGACGAAGGGGCGCCACTCGCCCAGGGTTTGTCCCGCCGCCTGCAACAGGGTTTCGCACCGCAGCTCGATGCGCTCCCCCAACTGTTTGAGCCGGTTGCGCAGCACCTTGTGGTAGTCGCGGCCGAGGGCATAGCGGCTGATGTAGCCGAGGGTGGGATTGCGCAGGGTGGCGGCAAAGCCCGCCTCGAACGGGAGGTAGTTCATCCGCACCGAGATGACCCGCAAGGTGTCCGGCAACAGCTCGTGGGGGCGGGCCCTCATCATGCCGTGGCGCGCCATGTAGTCCATGGTCCCGTGATAACCGGCATCCAGCCAGGCCTGCAACCTTGGCTCTTCCAGGGTGAGGTCGGTGTCGGCGATGCCGACCTGGTCAAATCCTAGCTCCCTTGCCCAGAGCTTGATATCGTGGGCCAGTTGCGCAAGTTCGGCAGCCGTCATGCAGCATCCCCCCTCTGCCTGTAGGAGTGTGGCAGGCGCAGGGCGGCAATATGGCGTGCCAGTTGCCGGGTCATGGGATGATGAAACGTGGGGGCCGTCATGGTAGAGGTGTTCGGGGACGCTATCCGCAAAAATGAGTGGGAGAGTCTAGCACAACCCCTGTGGCGGGCCGAGCAGATCCGCAGCATGGAACGGCGCTGGGCCGAGCAGGAGGGGTTGCCCCTCTATGTGCTGATGGAGCGGGCCGGGAATGCGCTGTGCAACTATGCCTGTCACCACTGGCCCGACAGCCGCCAGTGGTGGATCTTCGTCGGCCCTGGCAACAACGGTGGGGATGGCTACGTGCTGGCCCGCCTTGCCCGGCGCATCGGCCTCGAACCTCTGGTGATTGCCGCCCGGGCTCCCGGCCTGCTGAGGGGAGATGCCAGGCGGGCTGCCGAAGAGTGGCTCGCATCGGGGGGGAGCGTGACCATGGCCGAGGATCTGCTGCCCGCCACGCTGCCGCCGCCGGATCTGGTCATAGACGCACTGCTCGGTACCGGCGTCCAGCTTCCCCTCTCCTCGTCAATGACAAAGATCGTCGCAACAATCAATGGCTTGAACGCGCCCGTGCTGGCGGTGGATCTCCCCTCCGGTCTCAATGCCGACACCGGCCGCGCCATGGGCGCACTGGTGCGTGCCACCCGCACCCTCACTTTCATCGGCATCAAGCAGGGCATGCTCACCGCCGACGGGGTGGACGGAATCGGCCACCTCGACCGGGATCCCCTGGGAGTGACGCCGGGGGAGGAACGGGTTCCCGCTGCCGAGCGGATCGATTATCCCAGCCTCAAGGGGTTGCTGACCCCGCGCAGGCGCTCGGCTCACAAGGGACACAGCGGCAAGGTACTGCTGACGGGGGGGAACCTCGGCATGCAGGGGGCCATTCTGCTGGCGGGTCAGGCCTGCCTGCGGGCGGGGGCGGGATTGGTACGCCTGCGCCAGCACCCGGATTGCCCGGCGGCCAGCCTGGTTCAACCCGAGCTGATGGGATGCCCGGCGGACATGGATGAAGGGTGGGCATCGGTGCAGGTACTGGGCCCCGGGCTCGGTCAGGATGGGTGGGGCCGGGCCCGGTTCGAACAGGGCATCGGAGCCGCCGTGCCACTGGTATTGGACGCCGATGGATTGAATTGGCTGGCGCAGGCCCCCCGTCATCAGGATAATTGGGTGCTCACGCCCCACCCCGGGGAGGCGGCTCGCCTGCTGGGTTGCTCCATCGCCGAGGTCGAGGGGGACAGGTTTGCGGCCGTCTCGCGACTGCAACAGCGCTACGGTGGTGTGGTGTTGCTCAAGGGGGCGGGGTCGCTCATCTGCGACGGCAGGCGCATTTCCCTGTGCGACGAGGGCAACCCCGGCATGGCCAGTGGCGGCATGGGTGACCTCTTGTCTGGTATAATCGCCGCCCTTCTGGCTCAGGGCTGGTCTGCGGGCATGGCCACCCGACTCGGGGCCGTGATCCACGCAGAGGCCGCCGATCTGGCCGCTGCCGAGGGTGAGAGGGGCATGCTGGCATCGGATCTGCTGCCCTGGATCCGTCGTCTGGTCAATCCGACACAGTAACAAGTAACAAGAAGAACATGGCAAAAACCTTGATGATGACACTGCCGGACGAGGCAGCAACAGTGGCGCTGGGTGGCCGTCTGGCAAAGGCGTGCCAACAGGCCACCACGGTATTTCTGCACGGTGCCCTCGGGGCCGGCAAAACCACCCTGACCCGAGGCTGGGTGCAGGGACTGGGTCATGAGGGCAAGGTCAAGAGTCCGACCTATACCCTGGTGGAGCCCTATGAGCTTGCCCAGTGGCAGGTCTATCACTTCGATCTCTATCGACTGGCCGACCCGGAAGAGCTGGAGTTCATGGGCATTCGCGACTATTTCGCCGCCGATACCCTCTGCCTGGTGGAGTGGCCAGAGAAGGGCGAGGGCTGGCTGCCAGCCCCGGATCTCGAGATCACCCTGAGTTATGCAAACGAGCAGCGCGCGGTGCAGATTGATGCCCGCACTGCTATCGGCGAAGCCATTCTGGAACGGTTGTCATCTCAGTGCGCGTGATCCTTGTTTTTGTTCTCTCCCTGATGGCATTGCCCACCTGGGCCAATCAGCTCAAGAGTGTGCGGGTGTGGCCATCACCGGACAACACCCGGGTGGTGCTCGACATGAGCAGCGCCCCCAATTTCAACTACTTCACCCTGACCGGTCCGAACCGTCTGGTCATCGACCTGAAAGGGGCGAGCAACGCCACCAACCTGGCCCGCATCGAGAACAAGAGCGAGCTGGTGCGCAAGATCCGCGAGAGCACGCCGCTGGAGAAGGGCGGCCTGCGACTGGTGCTGGATCTCGGCTCTGCCATCAAGCCGGTGGTCTTCCCGCTGGCGCCGGCAGGTCCCTATGGCCACCGTCTGGTGATCGATCTTCCCTATGAAGAGAAGGGGAGCGCTGCGGCGCAGCCCGCTCCCGTCGGGGGGCACGGCAAGGCCATCGTCATCGCCATCGATCCTGGTCACGGCGGGGAAGACCCGGGCTCCATCGGCCCGCGCCGCACCTACGAGAAACGGGTGACCCTGGCGGTCTCCCAGAAGCTGGCGACCCTCATCGACCGGGAGCCCGGCATGCGCGCCGTGCTGACCCGCCGTGGCGACTACTTCGTCGATCTCAACAAACGCTCCGAGATTGCCCGCAAGGCCAAGGCAGACCTGCTGGTGTCAGTGCATGCCGACAGCTTCCACAACTCGACTCCTCGCGGCGCCTCCGTCTGGGTGCTGTCGACCAACCGCGCCAACCGCGAGATGGGTAGCTGGCTCGAGAAGCAGGAGAAACAGGGGGAACTGCTGGGAGGCGTTGGCAAGGTATTGGCCGAGTCTGATCCCAACCCCTATCTGGCGCAGACCTTCCTGGATCTCTCCATGGACAAGTCCAGGGCCGAAGGCTATGACGTCAGCCGCCAGATCCTGCGCTCGCTCGGGCGGGTGGCCAGATTGCACAAGAAGGCGCCGGAACATGCGAGTCTGGCGGTGCTGAAGGCGCCGGACATCCCCTCGGTACTGGTGGAGACGGGCTTTATCTCGAACCACGCCGAGGAGAAACTGCTGGCCACCGCCAGCTATCAGGATCAGCTGGCCCGGGCCATCTTCGAGGGGATCCGCAACTATTACCGCAGTCATCCGACCAAGGGGCCCATGCTCACCGGCAAGGGCCAGGTTGCTGCCCCGCCGCGTCAGGCGCCTGCCAACAAGCCGGTCGCTGTCAGCAAGCCGGCTGCCCAGCCAACGCAGCAGGTCGTGACCAACCGGATGCCGGCGAGCGAGCCCTATCGCGTCGGTGAGGGCGGCGCCCCGGTCAGCAGCGTCGGCAGCGCCTCCGGTGCCGGCGTGATCAAACCTTACAAGGTCGCAGCCCAGGAGCCGAGTGCGCCGGTAGCCAGCGTGCAGAGCAACGACAAGTCCAACATGATCCGCCACGTGGTCACCCGTGGTCAGAGTCTCTCCCGGCTCGCCGAGAAACATGGGGTGAGTCAGGCGCGACTGGTGGAGATCAACAAGCTTAAGTCGCGGGACATCCAGATAGGGCAGGTGCTCTATATTCCGCGAAAATAGCGCGGGTGAAGAACGCCGCCCTTCTCTGCCGATGGCAGGGAGGGGCGGTGAGCATTGATGGCGCCAGGTCCACCTCTTCCCCTTTTTCATCTGCAGGAGCAAGCGATGCCAATCCGTATATTGCCGCCGATTCTGGCCAACCAGATTGCTGCCGGTGAGGTGGTGGAGCGGCCCTCCTCCGTGGTCAAGGAGCTGGTGGAAAACAGCCTGGATGCGGGGGCTGACCGGGTCGAGATCGACATCGACAAGGGAGGCGCCAAGCTTATCCGCATTCGTGACAACGGCTGCGGTGTCGCCAGGGATGAGCTGGTGCTGGCGCTGTCGCGCCACGCCACCTCCAAGGTGGCGACCCTGGACGATCTGGAAGGGATCAACAGCCTGGGCTTTCGCGGGGAGGCGCTCGCCTCCATCAGCTCCGTCTCCCGCCTCACCTTCACCTCCCGTACGGCAGAGCAGAGCGAGGCCTGGCAGGCCCAGGCGGAAGGGCGTGAGATGAGCGTCACCGTCAAGCCGGCGGCCCACCCGGTGGGCACCACGGTGGAGGTGGTGGATCTCTTCTTCAACACCCCGGCGCGGCGCAAGTTCATGCGCAGCGAAAAGACCGAATTTGCCCACATCGACGAACTGGTGCGCCGCATCGCGCTCTCCCGCTTCGACGCCACCCTGATCCTGCGTCACAACGGCAAAGTGGTGCGCCAGTACAAGGCGGCCAACACGGTGGCGGAGCAGGAGCGCCGCCTTGCCGCCGTCTGCGGCTCCCCCTTCATGCACCATGCCCTGGCGGTATCGAGCGAACACAGCGACGTGCGGTTGTGGGGCTGGCTGGCCACTCCGGCAGGGGCCAGGCCGCAGAACGACCTGCAATACACTTATGTCAATGGCCGCATGATGCGGGACAAGCTCATCAATCACGCCATCCGCCAGGCCTATGACGAGCTGCTGCCCGCCGATCGCTTCGCGGCCTATGTGCTTTATATCGAGCTGGATCCCCGCCAGGTGGACGTCAACGTCCATCCGGCCAAGCACGAAGTGCGTTTCCATCAGGCGCGTCTCATCCACGATTTTATCTTCCAGGCGCTGTTTACCGCCCTGCGCCAGGACGGAGCAGGGAGCGCCACCGATGAACCCCTGGCCGAGACCCAGGTCGAGCTGCCGGGCAGCCCGGAGATCACCTATCCGGGTCAGGCGCCGCGCACCGAGTGGTACGGTGCCGAACACGGCTATCGGGCTCCTGCCCCTGCACGAGATGGCGACGGCGTGCGGGAAGGCGGTGGTGGCAGGGGAGGACACTACCAGCCTCCCGAACCCCCGAGCCGGGCCGCGATGCGAGGCATGGGCGCCTTGCTCACCACCCTGCCCGAGGTGGCGACGCCGGCATCCCGGCCCGGAGCCGAGAGCGGTGCCGTCGAGACGCCAGCCCGAACGGGGGAGTGGCGCGCCCTGAGCCTGGTCGAGCAGGCCTATCTGCTGATGGAGCGTCAGGGGCAGCTGGCGCTGCTCTCCCTGGTGCGCGCCGAGCGTCTGTTGTTGCGCCACTGGCTGCTGGATGCCTGGGGCCAGGGGCTGGCGGCCCAGCCTCTATTGCTGCCGGTCTCCTTCAAGTTGCCGAAAAACCTGGTAGCCCTGGTGGAGGAGCGGGAACGCCTGCTCAAACGCATGGGGCTGGAGTTGAAAAGCGGGGGGCGCGACACCATGATCCTGACTCGGGTGCCCGCCCTGCTGCGCCAGACCGATCTGGCCCGCCTCTTACCCGAATTGTTGCAACTGGTCGAGAGCGGATCTGACAGTGATGCCGACGCGCAGGCTGGGGTACTATGCCAGTGGTTGGTGGAACAAGGCATAAGTGACGAAAAAATATACGATTTTGCCACTGCCACCCGGTTGTTGACGGAACTTGTTGCCGATTTCAGTGACCAACTGGCAGACGTTCGCATGGTGCGCCCGTTGTCGCTGGCGAACGTGCTGGCCGAGTTTGCCGATGGCAACTGACGGCGTCTCGTCGTCTGTTGCATCCATATGACCAGTTTTATGCCGGCTCGCCCGTGAAGGGGCGGCCGAAGGGAGTGTTTAACGTGGCTGACTTGCCGACTGCAATTTTTCTGATGGGGCCGACGGCCTCCGGCAAGACGGATCTCGCCATTGAACTGTGCCAGGCCCTGCCCTGCGACATCATCAGCGTGGACTCTGCGCTCATCTATCGCGGCATGGACATAGGCACCGCCAAGCCGACGCCAGCCGAGCTGGCGCAGGCCCCGCATCGGCTGATCGACATCCTGGATCCCGCCATGAGCTATTCGGCGGCGGATTTTTGCAAGGATGCCCTGCGGGAGATGAAAGAGATCGCCGACCGTGGCCGCATTCCGCTGCTGGTGGGCGGCACCATGCTCTATTTCAAGGCGCTGCTGGAGGGGCTTTCTCCGCTGCCTTCCGCCGATCCCACCATTCGGGCCGGCATCGAGGAAGATGCTGCCCGCCTCGGCTGGCAGGCGCTGCACGACGAACTGGTGCGCATCGACCCGGTGGCCGGTGCACGCATCCACCCCAACGATCCCCAGCGCCTGTGCCGGGCGCTCGAGGTTTACCGCATCAGCGGCAAGACCCTCACCGAGCTGACCCAGGTACAGGGAGAGGGGCTGCCCTACCGGGCGCTGCAGTTTGCCATCGCGCCGAGGGATCGGGCCGTGCTGCACCAGCGCATCGAACAGCGGTTTGACAAGATGCTGGGCAGCGGCTTCGAGCAGGAGGTCAGGGCGCTTTACGAGCGGGGGGATCTTACCCCGGATCTTCCCTCCATTCGCTGCGTGGGATACCGCCAAATGTGGGACTACCTGGCGGGGGAAGTCGAGTATGATGAGATGCGTTATCGCGGTATTGTTGCCACCCGCCAGTTGGCCAAGCGTCAGATGACCTGGTTGCGCGGTTGGCCTGATGTGACCTGGTTGGAATCTGGTGAGTCTGGCAATCTGGCCAGGGTCGTCGCCCAAGCTGGTCCGGCTTGACACTCCTGTATAATCAGGTTGTTATATTGAATATCCGGTGTTTAAAAACAACAAACTATAAGGAAAAGAAAGATGGCTAAGGGGCAATCTCTCCAAGACCCGTTTTTGAATGCGCTGCGCCGTGAGCGTATTCCTGTTTCTATCTATTTGGTGAACGGTATCAAACTGCAGGGTCAGATCGAATCGTTTGACCAGTTTGTCATTCTGCTGAAGAACACCGTGAGCCAGATGGTCTACAAGCACGCCATTTCCACCGTGGTGCCGGCCCGTGCCGTCAACCATCACCAGCACGCCCCGGGCGCCGCCGGTGAAGAGCAGGGTGAAGCCGAGGCGTGATATCCTGCGGCGAGTTCACTCGCCAACTCAGATCCATCATGATACCTGTCAAGGAGCAAGCGCTTGTTTGACCGTTACGAAGCTGGTGAACAGGCCGTTCTGGTACATGTCAACTTCAGCGATGAGGGCGAGCGGGAGGATCTGGACGAGCTCAAGATGCTGGTGAGCTCGGCCGGGGTCAATGCACTGGGGGTGATCACCACCAGTCGCAGCGCACCCAGCGCCAAATTTTTTGTCGGCAGCGGCAAGGCGGAAGAGATCGCGTCCCAGGTCCAGATGCTGGACGCCGACGTGGTCATCTTCAACCATGCCCTGACCCCCGCCCAGGAGCGCAACCTGGAGCGTCTGTTCCAGTGCCGGGTCGTGGACAGAACAGGCCTTATCCTCGATATCTTCGCCCAGCGCGCCCGCACTCACGAAGGCAAGTTGCAGGTCGAACTGGCCCAGTTGCGCCATCTTTCCACTCGTCTGGTGCGAGGCTGGACCCACCTTGAGCGACAAAAGGGGGGGATCGGTCTGCGCGGCCCGGGTGAAACCCAGCTTGAAACCGACCGACGCCTGCTGCGTGAGCGCATCAAGGCCATTTTGCGCCGCCTCGACAAGGTGGCCAAGCAGCGGGAGCAGGGGCGCCGTGCCCGCAACCGCAACGAAGTGCCGACCGTTTCTCTGGTGGGGTATACCAACGCCGGAAAATCCACTTTGTTCAACCAACTTACAGATGCCAGCGTGTATGCTGCCGACCAATTGTTCGCAACCCTGGACCCCACCCTGCGCAAATTGGTGATCCAGGATGTGGGTGATGTGATCCTGGCGGATACAGTTGGATTTATTCGGCACTTGCCCCATGATCTGGTCGCGGCCTTCAAGGCGACCCTGCAGGAGACTCGCGAAGCGGACCTGCTGCTGCACGTGGTGGACTGTGCCGATGAACAGATGCAGGAGAATATCGAGTCGGTCCAGCGTGTGCTGGCCGAGATCGAGGCGGATGACCGTCCCCAACTGATGATCTGCAACAAGATCGACAAGCTGGGGGATCGTCCGGCTGGTCTTGAACGGGATGAGGCTGGACGACCGGTGCGAGTCTGGTTGTCGGCCCAGACTGGCGAGGGCAGTGAATACCTGTTCCAGGCACTGACCGAACTGCTGGCCGGCTCCATGGTGCATCACACCCTGCAACTGCCCCCTTCCGCCGCCAGACTGCGCAGTGCGCTCTATCGGCTGAAAGGTATCGAGCAGGAAGGTTTCAGCGAGGAGGGGGACTTTGTGCTGGAAGTTCGCCTGCAACTGGCTGACTGGAACCGCCTCATGAAACAAGAAGGTGAGAGTTTACAACGCTTTATCAGGCATTGATGGGTCGATGAACATAACTGGTTTGCTGACTTCATCGCCCCTCTGTGGCCCGATAGAGATGATATCCATCCGCATGTATTAATGGAGACGCTGATGGCTTGGAATGAGCCTGGTAACAATGGCAAAGACCGTGACCCCTGGGGGAACAACGGCAAGAATCAGGGCCCCCCTGATCTGGACGAGATGCTTCGCAAGGTGAGCCGTCGTTTTGGCGGTCTGCTCGGTGGTGGCAAATCCGGTGGTGGTGACGTCGGCAAGTTCGGCCTCTCCATCGCCTTGGTGGTGGCCGTGGTGGTGTGGGTCGTCAGCGGCTTCTACACCATTCGCGAAGCCGAGCGAGGCGTGGTGCTGCGCTTTGGCGAATACTCCCACAACGTGGATCCCGGCCTGCGCTGGAAACCGACCTTCATCGACCGGGTGATCCCGGTGGACGTGGAGTCTGTCCGTTCCCTGCCGGCGTCCGGTTTCATGCTGACCCAGGATGAGAACGTGGTACGGGTCGAGATGGACGTGCAGTATCGCGTGGTCGATCCCGAGCAGTACCTGTTCAGCGTGACCAACGCCGACGAGAGCCTGAGCCAGGCCACCGACAGCGCCCTGCGCTACGTGGTGGGTCACACCCGGATGGACGATGTGCTGACCACGGGTCGTGAGAAGGTGCGTCAGGAAACCTGGCAGGTGATCGACAGCATCATCGAGCCCTATCAGATGGGTCTGCAGATCGTGGACGTCAACTTCCTGCCGGCGCGTCCGCCGGAAGAGGTGAAGGATGCGTTTGATGACGCCATCTCCGCCCAGGAAGATGAGCAGCGTTTTATCCGTGAAGCGGAAGCCTATGCCCGTGAAGTGGAGCCCAAGGCTCGTGGCCAGGTCAAACGTCTGGAGCAGGAGGCCGAAGCCTACAAGTCCCAGATCGTGTTGAAGGCCAAGGGTGAAGTCGCTCGCTTCAACGAGCTACTGCCCCAGTATCAGGCCGCGCCCGAGCTGACCCGTGATCGTATCTACCTGGAAACCATGGAAGAGCTCTATCAGCAGGCCAACAAGGTGGTGGTCGACATGCCGGCTGGCAACAACAGCATGATCTATCTGCCGCTCGACAAGCTCTCTGGCAAGGCGAATGCCGTGCAACCGGCACGTCCTGCGGGCACCCCGGCAGTCGAGGCGGCCCAGCCGTCCAACGAAGGGGCCAACTCCACTCCGACCCCGCTGCGTGGCGGTGATCGTTTCAGCACAGGGAGAAACTGATAGATGAAAAAGCTAGCTATTGGTGTCATCGCTGTGGCCGCCATGGTCTGCTTCTCTTCCATCTTCATCGTCGATGAAGGACAGAAGGGGATCGTGGTGCAGTTTGGCAAGGTGAAACGGGTCGACTCCGGTGAACCGCGCCTGTACGAGCCGGGTCTGCACTTCAAGGTGCCGCTCATCGACCAGGTACGCAAGATGGATGCCCGCATCCAGACTCTGGAAGGCCAGGCGGATCGCTTCGTTACGTCCGAGAAGAAGGACCTCATCATCGACTCCTACGTGAAGTGGAAGATCGAGGACTTCTCCAAGTACTACCTGGCGACCGGTGGTGGCAACAAGATCCAGGCTGAAGACCTGCTCAAGCGCAAGATCAACAACGGCCTGCGTTCCGAGATCGGTAACCGCACCATCAAGGACATCGTCTCCGGCGAGCGCAGTACCGTGATGGAAGATGCCCTGATGAAGATGGCGCGCTCCTCCGAGCTCGGCATCAAGGTGGTGGATGTGCGCATCAAGCAGATCAACCTGCCGGTGGAAGTTTCCAGCTCCATCTATCAGCGGATGCGTGCCGAGCGGACCGCGGTTGCCCGTGAACACCGTTCACAGGGCCGCGAGCAGGCCGAGATCCTGCGTGCCGACATCGACCGCAAGGTGACCGTGATGATCGCCGACGCCGAGAGTAATGCCCGTCAACTGCGTGGTGAAGGGGATGCCGAAGCCGCCAGGATCTATGCCGACAGCTACAAGAAGGACCCGGAGTTCTTCAGTTTCGTGCGCAGCATGGAGGCCTATCGCAAGAGCTTCGCCGGTGGCAACGACCTCATGGTCCTGAAACCGGACAGCGAGTTCTTCCGCTACCTCAAGTCGCCGCACGGCAACAAGCAGTAAACATGTGTTGATATGACCCAAGGGCCTGATGATTCAGGCCCTTTTGTTTGCCGGCCACAGACCGGCAGGGGAACAGGGATAGGGAGAGGTGATGCTGACATCCATGTTGATGGGGCTGGGGTTGCTGCTGCTCTTCGAAGGATTGGGGCCCTTGCTCGCTCCCAGTGCATGGCAGCAGATGCTGCGCCTGCTCGGGGAGTTGCCGCCGGAACAGCTGCGCCGCATCGGCGGCTGTCTGGTGGTGGCAGGTGGCGTCATCTTGTGGGCGTTGGCCTGTTAGAACCTGTGTTGATACGACAGTGGCACGGCGAATTCAGACAATAAAAAAGAGGCCAGAGGGCCTCTTTTTTATTGTCCGCCGGCTGGCATCAGGCGCTGCGCTGCACCGCCATGTGGGCCAGGGTCTCCAGCGCTTGCTTGTGCCGGGAGTCAGGCAGGATGGCGAGGGCGGCGATGGCCTTGTCAGCCTCTTCCCGAGCTCGCTGGCGGGAGTATTCGAGAGCTCCGGTGCGATCCAGGATGCCCAGAATACGCTCCAGATGATCCATACCGTTGCGGTGCTCGATGGCATCGCGCACCAGTTGACGCTCTTCCGGGGTACCCACTTCCATGGCGCGCAACAGCGGCAGGGTCGGCTTGCCTTCGGCCAGATCGTCACCCACGTTCTTGCCCATCTCCTCGCTCTGGGAGCAGTAGTCCATCACGTCGTCGATGATCTGGAACGCGGTACCCAGGTACTTGCCGTAGTCGGTCATGGCCTGCTCGACGGGCTCGGGCTGATGGGTCAGCACGGCGGCGAGTCGGGTCGCGGCTTCAAACAGCTTGGCGGTCTTGCAGTAGATGACCGTCATGTAGCTCTCTTCCGTGGTATCCGGATCGTTGCAGTTCATCAGCTGCAGCACTTCGCCTTCGGCGATGGTGTTGGTGGCATCGGAGAGGATCTCCATCACCTTCAGGTTGGAGAGTTCGCTCATCATCTGGAAGGAGCGGCTATAGAGGTAGTCACCCACCAGAACGCTGGCGGCGTTGCCAAACAGGGCGTTGGCGGTTTCCCGGCCGCGGCGCAGGTCGGATTCGTCGACCACGTCGTCGTGCAGCAGGGTGGAGGTGTGAATGAACTCGATGATGGCGGCCAGTTTCAGGTGATCTTCACCCTCATAGCCCAGTGCGCGTGCGGCCATCACGGTCAGCATGGGGCGCATCCGTTTTCCGCCTGCACTGACAATATAGAAACCCAGCTTGTTGATCAGGCTGACATCGGACTGGAGTCTCGTCAGGATCAGTTCATTGACCGCCGTCATGTCGGCGGCACAGAGCGCACGGATAGTCTGTTGGTCCATAAGTCTCGTAACGTGACGGCAGCATTTACTGCGTTTTTAGCAATGGCGGGGATTCTACACGATTTCACAATGGGTTACAGTTAGGCGTTTATTCACGGGGGCAGATATGCGCACAAAATAAACTTTTTGCTAAATTGGCCTTGCCTCGGCAAATCGTTCTGCGTAGAATGCCCGCCCATTGTTATAGGTTTTTGTGCGTGTCTGGCCTTGAGCAAAAGACACGCCTTTACGGAGTTAATCAAATGTACGCGGTATTCCAAAGCGGCGGAAAACAACACCGTGTGGCCGAAGGTCAAATCGTTCGTCTGGAAAAGCTGAACGTTGAGACTGGCGCTACCATCGACTTCAACGAAGTGCTGATGGTTGCTGCAGGCGACACTTTCAAAGTAGGTGCTCCTTTCGTTGAAGGTGGCAAGGTTGTGGCTGAAGTTGTGGCTCACGGCCGTGGCGAGAAAGTGACTATCGTCAAGTTCCGTCGTCGTAAGCACCACCGTAAGCAAGCGGGCCACCGTCAGTGGTTCACTGAAGTCAAAATCACTGGCATCAGCGCTTAATTAGAGGAGTACGATAGATGGCACACAAAAAAGCTGGCGGTTCATCCCGCAACGGTCGCGATTCTGAAGCTAAACGCCTGGGCGTGAAGCGTTTCGGCGGCGAAACAGTTCTGGCTGGCAGCATCATCGTTCGTCAGCGCGGCACCAAGTTCCACGCTGGTGAGAACGTTGGTCTGGGCAAGGACCACACTCTGTTCGCTACCGCGAACGGTAAAGTGCAGTTCGAAGTTAAAGGTCCGCAGAATCGTAAGTACGTCAGCATCGTTGCTGAGTAATTACGGACCGCAAGGATCCGAAGCCCCGCCAACCTGGCGGGGCTTTTGTTTTTCTGATGAGTTTGACGAAAAAACGGCACGCGGATGAGCCGGCGCTGACAGCCCTCATCGGCCAGATGCGCCTCGCCCGAAGGGGCCCGTATCACTGTAATTGCGTATCGGTTTTTCGAATTAAGGTGACGGTTACCTATGAAGTTTGTTGATGAAGTCCAGATTCGAGTCGATGCCGGTGACGGTGGTAACGGTTGTGTGAGCTTCCGCCGCGAGAAGTACATCCCGAACGGCGGCCCGGACGGCGGTGACGGCGGTGATGGTGGCGACGTGTATCTGGTGGCCGATGAAAACCTGAACACCCTGATCGACTACCGTTTCGAGCGCTTCCACGCCGCCGAGCGTGGCGAGAACGGTCAGAGTGCCAACTGTACCGGTCGTCGCGGCAAGGACAAGATCCTGCGCGTGCCGGTGGGAACCCGTGCCACCGATGAAGACACCGGCGAATTGCTGGGGGATTTGACCAGTCACGATCAGAAGCTGCTGGTTGCCAAGGGCGGCTTCCACGGCCTTGGCAACACCCGCTTCAAGAGCTCGGTCAACCGGGCGCCGCGCCAGAAGAGCAACGGCACCCCGGGTGAAGTGCGTACCCTGAGGCTGGAGCTGCTGCTGCTGGCGGATGTCGGCATGCTGGGTCTGCCCAACGCAGGCAAGTCCACCTTCATTCGCGCCGTTTCTGCGGCCCGTCCGAAAGTGGCAGACTACCCCTTCACCACCCTGGTACCGAATCTGGGTGTGGTACGCGGTGAAAACTCCCGCTCCTTCGTCATTGCCGACATTCCTGGCCTCATTGAAGGGGCTGCCGAGGGGGCAGGCCTGGGGATCCGCTTCCTCAAGCACCTGGAGCGTTGCCGCGTCCTGATCCATCTGGTGGATATCTGCCCGGTGGATGGTTCAGATCCTGCCGAGAACGCCGTGACCATCGTCCGGGAGCTGGAAAAATACAGCCCCGAGCTGGCGGGCAAGCCGCGCTGGCTGGTGTTCAACAAGATGGACCTGATCCTGGAAGAAGAGGCTCAGGAAGTGATGGACAGAGTCAAGGCAGCCCTCAACCACGAAGGTCCGGTCTACGCCATCACCGCCATCAGCAAGGAAGGTACCAAGAAGGTGTGCTACGACATCCTGGATCTGCTGGACACCATGCCCCGTCAGCTGGCGGAAGATGCCAGAGACGCCATCGAGAAGGTGGAGTTCAAGTGGGACGACTATCACAAGAACCAGCTTGCCAAGGCGGAAGCCGATGCCCTGGCGGCGTCCAAGGCCTTCGATGATGGTCTGGACGATGACGACTGGGACGATGAGGACGACGACGGCGTCGAAGTCATTTACGTTCGCGATTGAGCATCATGTTCGTGACAAGACCGGAGCCAGACAGGCTCCGGTTTTTTTATGGGAGGATCGACGGGATCACCCTATAGATATATTTTTCATGTCTCTTATTGCCTGACAGTGGCTGCGGATTATACTGCGCACCTGAATGTAACCTGTATGAAACATTATGCTAACCATTCAAATTGAATCGATATGCATGACTGTTTTGGTTTGTTCTTATGGATGGTTCGCCTGATAAAATATTTATGCTTGAAATGATCAATTAACGGCTTGTTTGTGCAGTTTTTTGGGTTATTCTTGCGCCCGTTTTCCGGGCGAGGGCATGAGTATGCAGGCGGCCCGGCTGAAGGAAAAGTCACATTTAAGGCTGTTTATATGTTGGAAAAGACCCTGGAAGCACCGGCAATCCGTACTCGCCGCAACGTGCTGATGTTTTTGATCCCGTCACTGATCGGGATCCTGCTGTTCATGACCCCGGTCATCTATGACGGCAATGTCACCATTCCCGTCGCCGTGCTGGCGAAGCTGGTTCAAACGGTGTTTGCCGATCATCTGGTGGCCATGGTCAGCGCCATCATCACCACCACCATGCTGATGACCCTGATCGCCTGGCTGTTCAAACCGGCGATCCTAGTAAAACGCCCCTTCCTCAACAGCCTGTTCAACGTCTCCCCCTTCTGGGCGTGCGTGCGGGTGCTGGGCGGGGTCTTCGTGCTGTTGACCTTCTTTGAAGCCGGTCCCGAGGTGCTGCGCTCAGGGTCGACCGGCGGCCTGGTGCTGCATGATCTGTTGCCGGTACTGTTCTCCGTCTTCATCTTTGCGGGCCTGCTGCTGCCCTTGCTGCTGGATTTTGGTCTGCTGGAGTTTGTCGGTACCATGATGACCCGCATCATGCGTCCGGTGTTCCGTCTGCCGGGTCGTTCTGCGGTGGACTGCTTCGCCTCCTGGCTCGGTGATGGCAGCGTCGGGATCCTGCTGACCAGCAAGCAGTATGAGGGCAAGTTCTATACCCAGCGGGAAGCGGCCGTCATCGGTACCACCTTCTCCGCCGTCTCCATCACCTTCTGTCTGGTGGTGATCTCCCAGGTGAAGCTGGAGCACATGTTCGTCCCCTTCTACCTGACCGTCTGCCTGGCCGGTGTGGTGGCCGCCATCGTGGTACCGCGCCTGCCGCCGCTCTCCTGGAAGAAGGATGTCTACAGCGACGGTACTCCCCTGTGCCGCAAGCAGGAGGCCATCCCCCATCAGCACAGCGTGCTGAGCTACGGCTACCATCGTGCCCTGACCAAGGCCGACGGCATGACGGATCTCGGCGCCGTGGCGCGTGAAGGGGTGAAAAACGCCCTGAACATGGTGTTTGGCGTGCTGCCGGTGGTGATGGCCGTCGGGACCTGTGCCCTGATGCTGGCGGAGCACACCCCGGTGTTCAACTGGCTGGGAGCGCCCTTCGTGCCTTTGCTCGAGCTGCTGCAATTGCCGGAGGCGGAAGCCGCTTCCAAGACCATCATGGTGGGCTTCGCCGACATGTTCATCCCGGCGGTGCTGGCCTCCACTATCGAGAGCGACATCACCCGCTTCGTGATCGCCGCCATGTCGGTCACCCAGCTCATCTACATGTCGGAAGTGGGCGCTCTGTTGCTGGGCAGCAAGATCCCGGTCAAGTTGTGGGAGCTGTTCGTCATCTTCCTGCTGCGCACCCTGGTCACCCTGCCGGTGATTGCCGGTGTGGCGCACCTGCTGTTCTAAGGGGCGAAGTGGAACGAAAAACGGTCAACCCGGGTTGACCGTTTTTTTATGGGCGAGTGTCAGCGGAAGGTCAGTGTGATCCTGCCAGCAGGGCCTGGCATTCGACCTCGTCCAGCTGCTCGGGGGCGAGGAAGCGTCTGGCGTAGTCCCGCCAGATGCCGCTCTCGATGAAGAGGGCAAACAGGGCCGGGTCTATGTGCTGTTCCTGCACCATCTTCACCATGATGGCCAGGGACTGGGAGACCGTTTTGCCAGACTTGTAGGGGCGATCGCTCGCCGTCAGCGCCTCGAAGATGTCTGCAATGGCCATGATGCGGGCTGGAATGCTCATCTGCCCCCCTTGCAACTGGCGCGGATAGCCCGTGCCGTCCATCCGCTCGTGATGGCCCCCCGCAATCTCCGGCACCTTGCGCAAATGGCGGGGGAAGGGGAGCTTCTCCAGCATGCGTATGGTCTGGATGATGTGATCGTTGATCTTGTAGCGCTCCTCTTCGGTGAGGGTGCCACGGCCGATGGCGAGGTTGTAGCGTTCCCCCCGGTTGTAGAGGTGGGTGGGCACCCGCACCTTGAAGCCCCATGGGTTGTGTCGGGCGAGATTGTCGTGCTCGGGGCGAGGGACGAGATGCACCGCCTTGTCGGCGAGCAGCGACTCTCGGCAGGGGAGGGGAGAGGGGGCCTCCTGGTGGCGCTTGCGTTCCTCCTGACTGATGCCGAGCCGATCGTCCAGAGTGCGCAACCAGGTGCGGCTGGCAATGGCATCCAGCCTGGCGAGTTTCTCCGGCGCCATCCACTCGCCCCCCAGATTGCACTCGGCCACGAAGGCGAACTCCTGATCCAGGGTGTGCCAGAGGGGGAGCACGGCCTCGAGGGCGGCCTGCTGCCCGGATGGGGGCAGCAGGCTGCAGAGCGCCTCGATGTGGGCATCCCGCTTGAGCACCTCGAAGCGGGTGCGGACCTCGTGGATCCTGTCGTAAATGGTCTCGAGCTTGATCGCCTTGTCCACCACGAACTCCGGGGTGGTGACCTTGCCGCAGTCGTGCAGCCAGCTCGCGATATGGATGGCCTCCCACTCCTCTTCGTTGAGCCGGAAATCGGCAAAGGGCCCCGTCTGCTGTGCGCAGGCAGCCTGGGTCAGCATCCTGGCCAGTTCCGGCACCCGCTGGCAGTGGCCGCCGGTGTAGGGGCTCTTGGCATCGATGGCACCGGCGATGAGCTCGATGAAGGCTTCCAGCAGTTGCTTCTGCTCCTCCAGCAGGCGCTGGTTTTCGATAGCGGAAGAGGAGGTGCCCGCCAGCGCCTCGATGAGGCTGATGCGCGAGGCCAGTTCGCGGGCCGAGCAGTCTGGCAGGATCAGCAGCAGGCAGCCGATCAGCTCCTGACGGTGGTTGTGAAGGGGCTCGACCAGCAGTTGGCAGGCACCGGGGAAAGGGCCCCAGTCGGTGAGGAAGCGGGCCCACTGTGCCTCGTCGAGGGGCAGGCAGAGGCGCTCCGTGTGGTAGAGACCGCCGAGCAGCGCCGCCTGCCACTGTACCTGTTCGCACGCCAGCGGCTGCCCCTGCCAGATGGCGTGAACGGCCTGCATCTCGCTCTCCTGGGCCAGGAATAGGCAGCCGCCCTCGGCCTGGGCTGCCGCCACCGTCTCGTGCAGGATGCGGCTGAGCAACGAATCGAAGCGATGCTCTGCCGCCAGCGCCCGGCCCATGTTCATGAAATTGCCGAGGGTCAGGCGCATGCTGGACATGGCGCGGGCGAGGTCGTCAATTTCGCGGATCGCCGAATCCGGCCCCGGGCTTTCGCCAAAGTCGAAGTGCTGGATCCGCTCAGCCTCCCCGGTCAATACCAGCAAGGGGGCGGCAGTGCGCCGGGCGGCCAGCCAGATGACGGGCAGCAGGAGCAGCAGACCGGCAAGGGCCCAGGCGAGATTGTGCAGCGCATCCTGGCGCGCCGGGGCGGTGAGCACCTCGGTGGGCACCAGGAGGGCGAGATAAAACGGAGACTCTTCCCCGAGGGAGGAGAGGTTGACCAGCCACTCCTGACCCTGAACCGTTGCCAGGGTCAGCTCGGCGGGGTGATGCAGCAGGGCAGGCCGCGCAGCCATCTCCTGTTGCAGCCTGGTGAGAATGGGGTGATTGAGGGCCGACAGCATGGGCAGGCGGCTCAGTTGCTCGAAGCTTGGAAGGCGCTCGGGATCCGTGGCCAGCAGGGTCCCGACCTCGTCAAACAGCACCAGCTGGCTGTGACCGGGCAGGGGCAACTCGCCGATGAGGGAAGAGAGTCCCTCCACGCCCGCATCGAGCCCGATCACCGCCCGGCGATCGTCGCTCTCCACCGCCAGTGTCATGCCTGGCTCCCGGGTAGTGAAGAAGAGGTAGGGGTGGGTCACTATGATGCCCGTGCTCCAGCGCGCCTCCTTGTACCAGCCCCGATCTCGCGGATCGAAACGGTAGTCCGGCATGGGGCGCCGCTCCAGCAGCCGCAGCCGCTGGTCGAAATAGAGGAACTCTCCCTGTCCCTGATGCAGGCTCTGGACCAGCAGGCGGCTCTCGGGCGGAGGCGCCTCCAGCGCCCCTCTCGCCCGTTCGGTCAGCTTGCGAACCAGAAAGAAATCGCCGTCCTCGTAACCGGCATAGATGGCGCCGTAACTGGTGCTGTTGGCCAGTACTTCCGCCAGCTGGGGCAGGAAGGCGAGCCGCGTCTCGAGGTCTGTCATGGCAGACAGCTGGCCGCTGCGCAGCAGATTCAGGGACATGCGGGCTGGTCGCTGGTTCAGCTTGATGGCGAGGGCAAGCTGCTCCCGGTATTGCTGGAAGCTCTGACGTTCGTGCTCCAGCCCCTGCTGCATGCCCTGCTGGAACTGCAGCACGATGAGGGCGCCCCCCAGCAAGGAGAAGAGCAGGATGAAAAGGGTGGCAATGTGTACGTAAAAGGGTCTGCGACTGAGACTTGCGTTTGTCATGGACGGATCCTTGTCCCCTGGCGATCGCCGTATTGGTCACCTAACAGTGTGCTTGCTGGATGACAAAAAGCCTAGGACTCGATCTTGCGCTCTTCGGCCCGAAATCAACAGTCGGCCTCCGGGCTGCCCCCTTGCTCTGTGGTGAGATGATTCGTTCAGATATCTCGTGCTACATTGCTCCCCTGATAAACGCCCTGTGAACCAATGGAGTGTCCCATGTCTGTCGTCCCCTATTCCGTGCTGGATCTGGTGCCCGTTCCCGAAGGTGGTCTACCGGCCGAGTCGTTTCGCCACTCGCTGGATCTGGCTCGCCATGCGGAGCGCTGGGGTTACCACCGCTACTGGCTGGCGGAGCACCACAACATGCCGGGCATTGCCAGCGCCGCCACAGCGGTGCTGATTGGCCACCTGGCAGGGGGCACCACGACGTTGCGGCTCGGGGCTGGCGGCATCATGTTGCCGAACCACTCCCCCCTGGTCATTGCGGAGCAGTTCGGCACGCTGAGCTCCCTCTATCCGGATCGCATCGATCTCGGCCTGGGCCGCGCCCCTGGCAGCGATCAGCGCACCATGCAGGCGCTTCGCCGCCAGCGCAGCGGCGAGGTGGATGACTTCCCGGCGGATGTGCGCGAACTGATGAGTTATTTCGGCGACGAGGTCGGTGCCGTGCAGGCGGTGCCGGGTCAGGGACTCCATGTGCCCATCTGGCTGCTGGGATCCAGCCTCTACAGTGCCCAACTGGCAGCGGCCATGGGGTTGCCGTTCGGCTTTGCTTCCCACTTCGCTCCCGCCATGTTGCTGCAGGCGCTGGAGATCTACCGTACCCAATACCGTCCCTCTGCCCGCTGGCCCAAACCCCATGCGGTGGTGTGCGTCAATCTGATCGCCGCCGACACCGATCGTGAGGCCCGCTTCCTGTTCACCACCCTGCAGCAGCAGTTCCTGCGTCTCTACCGGGGGGATGCCGGCAAGCTGCCACTGCCGGTGCAGACGCTGGGGGATGAGTGGTCTCCCCGCGAATTGATGGCGATGGAGCAGACTCTGGCTCGCTCCCTGGTAGGGGAGCCGGATCGGGTACGCCACGGCCTCAAGGCTCTGCTGGCAGAGACCGGAGCGGACGAGCTGATGTTCAACGGCCCCATCGTCGATCATCAGGCGCGCCTGCGCTCCTTCGAGATTGGTGCCGAGCTGATGCAGGGGTTGTAACCCCCCGTGACGTCTGGCCGCCAGCGGCACGCCAAGCCTGGCTGCTCGGGGCGCAAAAGCCACGATTGCGTGGTAGTAAGATTTTGATTTTTAAAGGAAGTCAGGTGAGTGTCGGCCATCTGTCGTGTCGCCTCTCATCCCCTTTCCCTATGCTGGCCCTGTCAATCACCACAAGGAGCGTAAGATGATCGTCAGGAAGTTGAGATTGCAACGGGGATGGTCCCAGGAACAGCTGGCGACCCTCACTGGCCTGAGCGTTCGCACCATTCAGCGAATAGAGCAGGGACAACAACCCGGACTGGAATCCCTCAAGGCCCTGGCCGCCGTCTTCGAGCTCGATGTGACCCAACTGCAGGAGAGCGAGATGAAAGGGAATGAGGGCGAAGATCGGGGACGCGTGCAGGTGGCGCGGGATGAGCGGGAGGCGATGAAGTTCGTGGAGGGGCTCAGGGGCTTCTACGGCCACCTCATGAGCTATGTGCTGGTGATAGGGGGGCTGTTTGTCATCAACTACCTGAGCAACCCGGACTATATCTGGGCCTGGTGGCCCATGCTGGGATGGGGGTTGGGGCTGGCTTCTCACGCCATCAACCTGTTCCAGCCCTTCAAGCTGTTTGGCCCGGAATGGGAGCGGCGCCAGGTCGAGAAACGGCTGGGGCGCAGGCTCTGATCCGCTCATCATGAAAAAACGGGCCCGGCATTGCCGGGTCCGTTCTGTTTTCAGCTCCATTTCGCAGGAGAGGGCATTGCTCTCCTCTCAACGGCGGATCATTCCCTTGTTCCGCAGAGAGCCGATCTACTTGGCATAGGCCGGGCAGGGGGTGGCGATCAGGGCGTCGTCCTCGTAGCGCCACAGGGTGAGGCTGTTGCCCCAGACGCACCCGGTGTCGAGTCCCTTGATATCGGATTTGCCGGTGTCGCCCATCAGGGCCGCCCAGTGGCCGAAGACCAGGATGGGGTCATCTATATGGTGCTCGCGCTGCTCGAACCAGGGGCGCAGGCCCGGGGTCGATTCGGTGGGGCCCTTCTTGCATTTGAAGTCGAGGCGCCCGTCGAAGTAGCAAAAGCGCATCCGGGTGAAGCTGTTGATGATGTAGCGGTAACGCTCTATGCCCAGCAGGTTGTCGTTCCAGCTGTCGGGCTGATCGCCATACATGTTGTGCAGCAGCCAGCTGTACTGATCCCCGCGCAGCAGGCTCTCCACCTCCCGGGCACAACTGCGGGCGGTGTGGGCGTCCCAGGCGGGGGAGAGGCCCGCATGCACCATCATGATGGGCAGGTCGGGGTGTTCTGCCAGCAGGGGACGGTGACGCAGCCACTCCAGCAGCTCGTCCCGATCCGGCGCCTCCATCAGCGCCTGCAGCTTGTCTTTCTTCTTGAGCGGGGCGACCCCGTGGGCCACCGCCAGCAGGTGCAGGTCGTGGTTGCCGAGCACGGTGACGGCCTGCTGCCCCAGTGATTTGACGAAACGCAGGGTGTTGAGGGAGTCCGGCCCCCGGGCGACGAGATCGCCACACAGCCAGAGCGTGTCGTTATCGAAGTCGAACTCGGCAAGATCCAGCAGACGGCGCAAATCGTCGTAGCAGCCCTGGATATCACCGACGAAACAGTTCGCCATGAAACCTCAGTTGATTATGTTGGGGACGGCCAGCGTGAAGGGGGCGATGGGGGCTTCGAATTGTTGCCCCGATTCATCCTGCAGGATGTAGCTGCCTTCCATCACGCCAAGCGGTGTGGCGAGGGGAACGCCACTCTGGTAGGAAAAGGTCTCGCCGGGGGCGATCAGGGGTTGTTCACCGACCACGCCGGGACCTTCCACTTCCAGCATCTTGCCATTGGCATCCGTAATGAGCCAGCGTCGATGCAGCAGTTGCACCGTGCCCGGACCCAGGTTCTCAATCTCGATGCGATAGAGAAAATGGTAGGGATCTGCGGTTCCCGCCACATAGCTGGGGTGGGGGCGGACCACTATCCGGGCTTGGGTCATGGGATCAGGCCTGTTGCTGGTCGGCCAGCCAGTTGGCGATCGTGACGAACTGCTCGAGGGAGAGATTCTCCGGGCGCAGGTTGCCATCGATGCCAAGCTCGGTCAGCTGGGCGTCGGTGATGAAGTTGGAGAAGCTGTTGCGAATGGTCTTGCGACGCTGGCCGAAGCCTTCGGTGCAGACCCGGTTCAGGCAACGAATGTCTTTCGCGACGATAGTCGGGTTCTTGTGCGGGATCAGACGCACCACGGCGGAATCCACCTTCGGCGCCGGCTTGAAGGCGCCCGGACCCACTTCCAGCACCGGCACTACCTGACAGTAGTACTGGGTCATCACGCTCAGACGGCCATAGGCCTTGCTGCCCGGGCCGGCGGCCAGACGCAGTACCACTTCCTTTTGCAGCATGAAGTGCATGTCCTCCACCCGGTCGGCAAATTCGCACAGGTGGAAGATGAGCGGGGTGGAGATGTTGTAGGGCAGGTTGCCGAAGATGCGCAGCGGCCCCTTGCCTTCCCCCATCAGGGTACTGAAGTCAAAGCGCATGGCATCGGCTTCGATGACGGTCAGCTTCTCTTTCAGGGTGGGGTGTTCGCGCAGACGTGCGGCAAGATCCCGGTCCAGCTCGACCACGGTCATCTTGTCCATCTGGGCAGCGACCGGCTCGGTGAGCGCGGCCAGACCCGGGCCAATCTCCACCAGATTCTGACCCGGTTGCGGGTTGATGGCGGCCACTATCTGGTCGATCACATACCGGTCGTGCAAGAAGTTCTGACCGAAACGCTTACGGGCCGTGTGGCCCATGTGCACCTTACTGCTCATATCTTTTTTTCTCTACCATCTGGATGGCGTGGTTGATCGCGGTGGTGAGGCTGCCGGGGTCTGCCAGGTTCTTGCCTGCCAGATCCAGCGCGGTGCCGTGGTCCACCGAGGTACGGATGAAGGGAAGTCCGAGGGTGATGTTGACCGAGTTGCCAAAGCCCTTGTACTTGAGCACGGGCAGCCCCTGATCGTGGTACATGGCGAGTACCGCATCCGCATCCTTGAGGTATTTGTCCTGGAACAGGGTATCGGCCGGCAGCGGGCCGACCAGATCGATCCCTTCCTGGCGCAGGGCGGCCAGGGCGGGTTCGATGACATCGATCTCTTCACGGCCCAGATGACCCCCTTCCCCGGCATGGGGATTGAGGCCGCAGACATAGATCCGGGGCTGCTCGATGCCGAATTTGCGCTTGAGATCCGCATCCAGGATGCGGATCACCTTGCCAAGGCGATCCTCGGTGATGGCCTTGGCCACATAGGCAAGGGGAATATGGGTGGTCGCGAGGGCCACTCTCAGCCCTTCGGTGGCTAGCAGCATCACCACATCGGCGGTGTCGGACTGCTGGGCGAAGAACTCGGTGTGACCGCTGAACGAGACGCCAGCCTGGTTGATGATCCCCTTGTGCACCGGCCCGGTCACCACGGCGGCAAATTCGCCGTTCAGGTTGCCGTCGCAGGCGCGCTGCAAGGTAGCCAGCACATAGGCGCCGTTGCCCTCATCCAGCTGGCCTGGCACCACGGGGGCGCCGAGCGGCACGGGGCAGACGGTCAGAGTCCCCGCCCGCTGCGGACGGGTGAGGGCGTTTTCGTCATAGGGTTCAAGCTCGACGGACAGCCCCAGCAGGGCGGCCCGTTCGCGCAACAGGGCGGGATCGGCGATCACCACCAGCTGATGGGGCCAGGCCCGCTGGGCAATCTGCAGCACCAGATCCGGGCCTATGCCAGCCGGTTCACCCGGGGTGATGGCAAGCCGGTGGCAGCTCAGCTGTGCCTCGGCGTGCCCTGGATGCGCCTTGTTCATCTGCTTGTCGCCCATCAATTGGGTTCGATCTGGATGTAGGCTTCGTCGCGCAGCTCATCCAGCCAGGCCTGGGACTCTTCGGCGAAGCGGCGGTTGAAGATGAGCTGGTAGGCGCGTTGCTCCTGGGCCTTGCCGGTGGCGTCCTGGCTGCGGCGATCCTCGAGCTGCACGATGTGCCAGCCGTGGCTGGTGCGGAAGGGTTCGCTGATCTGGCCCGGTTGCAGGCGCCCCAGCATGTCGCGGAATTCCGGCACATAGACGTTGGGATCAGACCAGCCCAGCTCACCACCCTGCACCGCAGAGCCCGGATCCTCGGAGTATTTCTCTGCCATGCTGGCAAAGCTGGCCTTGCCGCTCTTGATGTCGTGCAGGATGCCGTCCAGGGTGCCCTTGGCCTTCTCCTCGCTCAGGATGATGGAGGGCTTGATCAGGATGTGGCGCGCCTTGACCTCGGTCTGCATGACCTGTTGCTGACCCTTGGTGTCGAAGATCTTGATGATGTGCAGACCGGCGCCGGAGCGCAGCGGGCCGACGATGTCACCCTTGCCGGCCCCTTGCACGGCTTCCGCCATCAGGGTGGGCATCTCCTGCGGGCTCAACCAGCCCCAGTCACCCCCTTCCAGCGCCTTGGGACCGTTACTCTCGGCAATGGCCAGCTTGCGGAAGTCGGCCCCCTCTTTCAGGGACGCCAGAATGCGCTCGATCTTGGCCTTGGCAGCGTTGAGCTGCTCGGCATTCGGGTTGTCCGGCAGCGCGACCTGGATATGGCCGATATGATATGACGTCTGCTGCTGGCCCTGTTTGCTCAGGGCTTCGACCACCTGCTTGACCTCCTGATCGGAGATGTTGATGCGACGGCGGACCTGGCTGCGGCGCACCTCGTTCATCAGGATCTCGCGGCGCACCTCCTCACGGTACTGGGCGTAGGTCAGGCCTTCCCGCTCCAGCTGGGCGCGCAGTTGCTCCAGATTCATCTTGTTGTCGGCGGCGATGCTCTGAATGGCCTGTTCCAGCTGGGTGTCACTGATCTTGAGCCCCTGGCGCTCCGCCAGTTGCAGTTGCAGGCTCTCCTGGATCAGGCGATCCAGTGCCTGCTTGCGCAGGGTGACGTCATCGGGCAGGGACTGGCCGCTCTCCTGGGCGGAGGCCTTGACCTTTTGCACCAGGGCCTCCTGCTGACTGGCCAGCACCACATCCTTGTTGACCACGGCAAGCACCTTGTCCATCAGCTCGGGGGCGGCGAGGGCACCCTGGCTCATGACTCCGAACAGGCCTGCGGTCAGCAGGGAAATCAACGTCTTCTTCATATCCATCTCTCAAGGCGTTTGCCAGACCGGTTACTGGTCTCGCAGGTTAAACGGACGAATGTAAGGCAGTGCTTCGGTGTCCAGGGAGGTGCCCTTGGAGCCGGTACCCACGCTACCCAATCCTTTCATTTCAAATTGAATGCCGAGGCTGCGCTCGGACGTCGGGGTCAGGTTCACGTTGTCTGGCGTGTTGACCCATTCCAGGTTGAAGTTGATGCTCCAGCAGCAGGAGTCGTATTTCAGACCCACCTTGCGGTCCACTTTGACGTTCTGGTTGAGCTCCTGATAGTAGCCGCCATAAAGGTGCCAGCGATCGTCCAGCGGGGTGGTCAGCAGCAGGCCGATCTGGTTGAGATCCGTCACCTGGCCCTTGTGGTCCAGGTCGTAGTTGGCATCCCGTACGAAGCGGTGGTTCAACTGGCTGATCAACTTCTCGTGACGGTATTCCAGTGCGCTGTTGGCAGAGCTTATCTGGCGCTGTTCCATATCATATTGTGCCCCCGCATGGGCATACCACTGCTCGTTGATCTTGGCGTCACCCTCGAACGACAGCGGGGAGCGGGTATTGGTACTCAGCTCATCGCTGCTGTAAAGCTTGACCCTGGGCGCCACGAAGTCGAAGGCTTGGGCAACGGCCAACCGGATTCGTTCATCCCCGGCCGGATCATAAATGCGGGTGGTGACCCCCAAGGAGAGCCGGTTGGAGTCGCTGATGCGGTCCAGACCGGCGAAGCGGCGATCGCTGAAGAGGCTGTAGTAGTCCTGGCGCATGGTGGTGGAGTCATAGACACCGATGTTGTCCTGATCCTTGTAGGGCACATAGAGGTACTGGAATTCAGGCTCCAGGGTCTGGTTGGCACCCTCGCCAAACCACTGCTGATCCCGCTCGAAGGTCATGCCGCCCTTGAGACGGAACGAGGGCAGTACCCGGGTGATGGTCCCCTCTTCCAGGGTGACGTCGCCGCCCTCTCTCGGGGTGAAACGATTGGTGAAGGTGCTGCTCATCTGGTCAGGCACCGTCTGGTCGTAACGGGTGTACATCAGCTTGTACTGGCTGTCGAGGAAGTAACCCGCCTCGTCAACGAGGGGGATGGTCAGGGTGGGGGCCGTGTAGACTCGGGTGCCGGTGTAGGCTTCACCCTTGTTCTGCTCGATGGCCTGATCGTTGTTGTAGCCGAAGTTGGTCAGCTCGGTATTCCAGGCCAGATCGTACCAGCTTCCCTGCTGGTAGTAGTTGTGGTTGATGCGCGGCATCAGCTCGTGGGGCTGCTGGGCGCTGGCCAGCAGGATCTGGTAGGTCCGTACCTCGGCATCGAGGTTCCAGTTCTGCTGGTAGTAACCCGCCTTCAGGGATTGCTGCAACTGGTTGTCGACCTGGGTCCCCACCTTGGGGGTGAAGTCGTTGAAGTAGTTGTAGTCCTGGTCCCGTACCTTGGTGTAGTCCACCGACACCCGCATGGCGTTGTCCATGAACATGGAGGTGTGGCGGGCACTGAGCAGGTAACGGTGACCATCAGAGAGATGCTGATTGAGGCTGGCCGTCTCGTCGTACTGCTTGTCGTCCGCCAGGTTCTCGAAGTAGAGGCTCCCCACGTGGGCCGGGTCCGGCATGTAGCGGAACTCGACCTGTTCCATCAGGCCCCGTCTGTCCATGAAGCGGGAGGTGATGGTGGCATCGTAGTTGGGGGCGATGTTCCAGTAGAACGGCTGGGTGATGTCCATACCGTTCTTGGAGCTTTGGGTATAGCCCGGGTAGAGCAGACCGGTCTTGCGCTCATCCTTGATGGGGAAGTTGATATAGGGGAAGTAGAAGACCGGATAGTCATAGAGCCAGAGGCTGGCGTTCCAGGCCTCCCCAAATACCTCGGACTGATCGATGTCGATGCTGCCGGCCTTCAGGGTCCAGGCCTCCTGGCCCGGTGGGCAGGTGGTGTACTGGGCCCCTTCCAGAGTGATGTTCTGGTTGTTGTTGGTCATGGTCACCTTTTCGGCGAAGCCGCGCACCGGTGAGCCATGGACCTGATACTTGCCCTCTTCCAGCTCGGAGTTCTTGGTGTCCAGGTTAGATTTCAGGGTTTTGTCGCTGGTGACCGTGATCTGGCCATCGTTGTAATAGATGTTGCCGATGGCGATGACATCCCGGCTCTTCTGGTCGAGCTGGGCATAGTCGGAGTCGAACTTGCGCACGCCCTGGCGCACCTTGACGTCACCCTCGTAGACGGCGGTACCGCCCTGCTTGGCCTCCAGGCGATCGGCATCCACCTCGACGGGCTGGGCATTGGCGTCCTGGTCCGCACTGGGCTTCTCTATCTTGGGAACATAGTCATAGCAGAGGCTGTCGAGGATCCCGGTAGCGGGTGGCGCATTGAGTGGCGCTGCCTGGGCCATGAGCGGGCTCAGGGCAGGAACAAGGCTGATGGTCAGGGCGATGGGACAGGAGTATCCCAGTGTCCATTTTGTCATGTGAAAGGCTCGCGCAATCCGTAGTAAAAACGGTGGATTCAGGGCATGCATTTTATGTCAGGATCCATCGAGTTGACATTGCATGTCATTGCTTTATGTTAGCCGGCAATGATAAAGCATTATTGCGGCCAGGGCTAACAGCCAAGTGCTGCTTTCCAATTTGGTTCCCGACTCATGCACGATCGCGCTTCCCTGCTTTTGCAATGGGCTCGCCGGATTTCCGGTGACGCCAACCTCTCGTTGACGCTTATTTCCGGTGACGCCAGTTTCCGCCGCTACTTCCGGGGCGGCGGTCTGGTGTGGGTGGATGCTAATCCGAAAACCGAAAAAAATCATGAATTCGTTCGCAATGCGGCCGCCCTGCACGATGCGGGGCTGCTGGCCCCCGAGGTAAAGGGGGTCGACTACGAGCAGGGATTGCTGGCGGTGACGGATCTGGGGGATACCCAGCTTATCGGCTGCCTCAACGAAGAGAGCGTACTGGCCTGGTATGGCAAGGCCATCGCCCTGCTGCCAGGGCTCGGCGCCGTGGCGCTCGAGCTCGAGCCCTTCGATGAGGCCTTCATGGCCCGGGAAAATGCCATCTTCCCCGAGTGGTTGCTGGGACATCACCTGCAACTGGCCCTGAGCGATGAAGAGCAGCAGTTGCTGGCGGAGACCTTCGCCTGCCTCACGGCGAGCAACCTGGCCCAGCCACAAGGAGTGATGCACCGGGACTTCCACAGCCGCAACCTGATGGTGTGCGGCGGGATGAACCCGAAGGAGAGCGACCTCGCCCTTATCGACTTCCAGGACATGGTCATCGGGCCGCTGAGCTATGACCTGGTCTCCCTGCTCAAAGATTGCTACGTGCGCTGGCCGGGCGTGGTGATCGAGCAGGGCATGCGACTTGGCTTCGACACCCTGCAAGGGGCCGGCCTGCTCGGCAATCTGGACTATGCCGCGTTTCGTCGCGCAGCCGATCTCACCGGCATGCAGCGTCATCTCAAGGCGGCGGGCATCTTCACCCGCCTCTATCACCGCGATGGCAAGTCCGGCTACCTTAAGGACATTCCCCGTACCCTGGGCTACGTCGTTGATGTCTGTCGCAGCCATGGCGCCGCCTATCCGGTGCTGGCCCGCTTCGGCCAGTGGCTGGAGCAGGTGGTGCTGCCCGGATTGGCGCGCACCGGGGTGACACCATGAAGGCGATGATCCTGGCCGCCGGGCGCGGCGAGCGGATGCGTCCGCTCACCGATCTGCTGCCCAAGCCGCTGCTGGCGGCGGGGGGCAAGCCGCTCATCGTGCACCATATCGAAAAACTCAAGGCAGCCGGCGTGACCACACTTGTCATCAACCACGCCTGGCTCGGACACAAGCTGGTGGCGGCCCTCGGCGATGGCAGTGCGCTCGGGGTATCCATCCACTGGTCGGCCGAAGAGAGCGCGCTCGAGACCGCCGGCGGCATCGTGCAGGCGCTGCCCCTGCTGGGCTGCGAACCCTTTCTGGTGATCAACGGCGATACCTGGCTCGACCTGGATTATCGCGCTCTGGTGAACCAGCCGCTTGGGGACGATCTCACCCACCTCTGGCTGGTGCCCAACCCTCCCCAGCATCCGCAAGGGGACTTCTCCCTGCAAGCGGGTCGGGTGCTGGACACCCCGGCCCTCACCTTCAGCGGCGTCGGCCTCTATCACCCCGCCGCCTTTGCCGGCTTGCCCTGCGGGGCGCGCAAGCTGGCCCCCCTGCTGCGCGACTGGATGGCGCTGGGACGGGTGGGTGGCAGCCTGCTGGCTGGCGAGTGGCGCGACATCGGCACAGTGGATCGGCTGCGCGAGCTGGACGAGCAACTGCTCGCCGGCACCCATTAACATCACGAGGTCTTGAACCATGCGTATTTGGGGCAAGGTGCTTGGCACCTTCTTCGGTTTTCTGCTCGGCAACATCTTCGGTGCGCTGCTGGGCCTGTGGATCGGCCATCGCTTCGATCGGGGCATGGGGATCCGCGGGGCCTTCCAGCGGGCACCCAGCCAGCAGCAACAGGCCGTCTTCTTCCATGCCACCTTCGCCGTCATGGGCCACATCGCCAAGGCGAGCGGCCAGGTCACCGAGCACGAAATACGGGTCGCGTCCAACCTGATGGACAGGATGCGGCTGGCCGGAGAGCAGCGGGTACGGGCCCAGGAGTCATTCCGCCAGGGCAAGGAGAGTGACTTCCCCCTGCGCGAGACCCTGGCGGAGTTTCGCCAGGCGAGCCTGGGGCAGCGTGACATCCTGCGCTTCTTCCTCGAGGTCCAGCTGCAGGCCGCCTTCGCCGACGGTCAGGTGGAGGCGAACGAGCGGGCCATCCTGCAAACCATCGCCGACGAGCTGGGGTTCAGTCGCATCGAGCTTGCCCGCATTCTGGCCATGGCCGAGGCCCAGATGAACTTCTTCCACCGTCAGCAACAGCAGGGCGGTGGCCAGGGGCAGCAATACCGTCAGGAGCCCCCCTCCCGGGATCGCCTCAAGGATGCCTATCAGTTGCTCGGGGTGAACGAGAGCGACAGCGATCAGGAGATCAAGCGCGCCTATCGCAAGGAGATGAGCAAGCATCACCCTGACAAGCTGGCCGCCAAGGGATTGCCCCCCGAGATGATGGAGATGGCCAAGGAGAAGACCCAGGAGATCCAGCAGGCCTGGGAGTGGATCCGCGAGGCCCGCGGTATTCGCTGAGCCCTGTGCCCGCCATAAATAAACCTGATTACCCATGACCCTCAGCCAGCTTCAAGAGCCGATATGGCATCGGAGGGCTTGCCACGACTGCATGCCCC